>JAGPGC010000016.1 GCA_018056205.1 Candidatus Atribacteria bacterium
TGAATTAATAAGCCGTTTGCGCCGGGTGAATGACGCCATTATTCCGGTGGTTAATAAAAGGGAAGGAATGACTCATTTAAGTTTACTTTCAGATTTTTATTCTTTGGGGTTTGAAGATGTTATACAGATATCGGCAGTTCATGGTGATGGGATTCCTCAACTGAAAACTACCCTCTTAACTCACTTGAAAAGTGATACCCAGCCAGAAGATACTCAAGTTATTGAACATCATGATTTTCGTATTGCTATAGTAGGAAAACCGAATGTTGGGAAGTCAACCTTGTTTAATATGTTGTTGGGAAGTGACCGTTCTTTAGTGAGTACCATTCCTGGAACGACTCGAGATCCCTTAGAATCATTAATTACCAGTGGGGGATATGGGCAGTACCAACTGGTGGATACTGCTGGATTGGTTCGCAAATCCCGCATTAAGGAAGATATTACTTTTTATGCAACAGTTCGTACCATGGAAAAAATTACCAAAGCCAATCTATGTGTATTGGTTCTTGATGTTCAGGAGGGAATTAGTCAGCAGGACCAGTACATTGCTAATGAAATTTATCAGCAGAAAAAATGTTGCTTGATTTTTCTTAATAAGATGGATTTAATTCCTAAACGATTAACTCGAAAAAATATTGAGGAAACCAAAAATTGGATTTATAGCCAATTAAATTTTTTAGATTTTGCTCCCATTTTAATTGGGTCAGCGATTGATCAAAATATGAAACCTCATTTTTTAACTCAGTTTGCTGCTATTGCTACCCGTTATTACCAACGGCTTAAAACTAGTTTGATCAATCGTGAGATTAAGGAAAAAATAAACGATTTAAATATCAGCTTAGGAAAGGGAAGGTTGCTTCGCATCTATTATGGTTATCAAGAACTCAACGCTCCTCCTCGTTTTTCATTTTTAAGCAATTTTAAAGGAAAGGATCGAGAATTGGAGAGGAGTATTCGTAGTATTGAAAAAATCATTCGTCAGGAAGGTGACTGGGAAGGTGTGCCCCTCTCCATTGAACTTAAAAATAAATAACCAATTGATTAGCCAGTTTCGGGAATATTTAGAGTTAGAACGCCATTATTCTTTCTATACCGTTGAAAATTATCTTCGGGTTATTAACCAATTTAATAATTTTTTAGCTAAAACCAGCGAAAGGAACCTGGCCGAAGTTGATACCCCAGATGTAGCCAGTTTTTTGGCTTATTTAAAAACAAATTCCCATTTAAAGAGAATTTCTCAGCTGAACCGCCTATCAGCTTTAAAAACTTTTTATCGGTATTTACGAAAAAAAGGTAAAATTCAAAAAAATCCTTGTGATGGTATTGGAGGGTTAAGGGAAGAAAAAAGTCTTCCAACTCTTTTTTCTCTACAAGAAATCAACCAATTTCTTACTTATTTGGAAGATCGCTTTCAAGAAAAACCGAATTTTCTTCGGGCTCGCGACCGGGCACTTTTTGAAATACTTTATTCTTCTGGTCTTAGAGTTGGTGAAGTTGTTCAACTTAAAACCACCGATTTGAATTTTTATCAAAAAATTGTAAAGGTTAGAGGAAAGGGCGGAAAAGAGCGAATTGTTCCCTTTAACGATAAAACCCTTCAAGCGGTTCGAGATTATCTTTCCTTCCGTCAACCGGAGAAATCGGTGAAGGAACTTTTTTTAAATTATTTACAGCAACCTTTAACTACTCGTGGGGTGCGGGTCATTTTAAATAAAATCTTATCCGAACTGGGGATGGTGAAAAAAGCATCTCCCCATACCTTTCGTCATAGTTTTGCTAGTCACTTTCTTTCCGGAGGAGCAGAGATGAGGATTGTTCAAGAGGCGCTCGGACATTCCAGTCTTTCCACCACTCAAATTTATACCCATTTAAATTGGGACAATATGAAAAAGGTTTATGAATATGCTCACCCTCGATCCCATAAAAAGGAGGAATAAATGAAGATAATATCGACTACAGTACTGGGTATTTTACGAAATGGAAAAGTTGCCATGGCCTGTGATGGGCAAGTAACCATGAATGAATCGGTTTTAAAAAAAGGCGCCAAAAAAATTCGAACCCTCTATCAAGGTAAAGTATTGGCTGGTTTTGCTGGAGCCGGAGCCGATTGTCTCACCCTGCTTGATCGTTTTGAGGAAAAACTCAATGCTTATAGTGGTAACCTTTCTCGTGCCGCCATTGAACTGGCGAAAATGTGGCGGACCGATAAAGTTCTCAGAAATCTTGAGGCTCTCTTACTAGTCATGGATTTAGAACATGTGCTAATTATTTCAGGAAAGGGAGATGTAATCGAACCCGACGAATCAATTGCAGCTATCGGTTCAGGAGGGAACTATGCTCTGGCTGCTGCCAAAGCTTTATATCGAAATACTGATCTGGATGCGGAAACGATTGCTCGTCGATCCCTGGAAATTGCTGCAGAAATCTGTATTTATACCAACGATCAAATTCATTTGGAAACCTTGGAATAAACCCATGAGCGAAAGGTTTCGCTGAGAAAGGAAGATTGATGTGGAGTATATTGATGATTTTTTAACCCCGGAAGAAATTGTCCGGGAATTAGATAAATATATTATCGGTCAGGAAGACGCCAAAAAATCTGTAGCCATAGCCCTGCGGAATCGAATTCGTCGACGTCTACTTCCCCCAGATATAGCTGAGGAGATTACCCCAAAAAATATTATTATGATTGGACCAACCGGAGTTGGGAAAACTGAAATTGCCCGCCGAATTGCCAAATTAACCGGTGCTCCTTTCATGAAAGTAGAAGCTACCAAATTCACTGAAGTTGGTTACGTTGGAAGGGATGTTGAATCAATCATTCGTGATTTGGCTGAATTATCACTCCGGATGGTGAAGAGTGAAAAAATAAGTGCTCAGGAAGGAAAAACCAGGTGGATTGTAGAAGAACGTTTGCTGGATCTTCTTTTTACCAAGAGAGTGACACCAGAAGATCTTGATGAACCTTCTTCTTCCGAAGCCAGTGCTCGGGTTGATGTGGTATGGTCGGCACCTCCTTCTTCGGCCGAACGTACTCGAGAAAAAATCCGAGAAAAATTACGCAAGGGTGAATTAGAAGATCGAGAAATCGAAATCGAAATTGAAGAGAGCTCAATACCGGTGGAAGTAGTTAATGTCGGAGGTTTAGATAATATGGGTATTGACTTATCCGGTCTTTTTGGAGGTATTTTCCCCACCCGCAAGAAAAAGAAACGAGTAAAAGTCAAAGATGCTCGAGAAATTCTTTTTAATCAGGAAGCTCAAAGAATGCTGGATATGGATGACATCAAAAGCGAAGCAATTCAACGAGTGGAAGAAAGTGGGATTGTTTTTATCGATGAAATTGATAAAATTGCTTCACCAGGGGGGAGAGATACCCATGGTCCTGATGTTTCAAGGGGAGGGGTTCAGCGTGACCTTTTACCAATTGTAGAAGGCTCAACAGTGGTTACCAAATATGGACCAGTTCGTACTAATCACATTCTTTTTATCGCCGCCGGTGCATTTTCTCATACCAAACCATCGGATTTGCTTCCAGAATTGCAAGGCCGATTCCCGATACGGGTCGAACTTTCAGCTCTCAGTGAGGAAGACCTCTATCGTATAGTTGTTGAACCATATAATTCTTTAGTGAAACAATATACGGCTTTGCTTTCTACCGAGGGAATTGATTTACGCTTTACCGAGGATGGTCTCCGAGAAATAGCTCATATTTCCTCAATTCTCAACCAAAAAATGGAGAATATCGGAGCACGCCGTCTGCATACTGTAGTGGAACGGGTTCTTCAGGAGGTATCTTTTAGGGCACCTAATTTAAAACAAAAAGAAGTAGTTATTAATCAGACCTATATCCGGGACCGGTTAAAAAATGTTTTACAGGATGAAGATGCCACTCGTTATATTTTATAACTTCTTTTTTATATAAATTAGAATTGTTGTTGAAATATTTTTCCCTTTCATGATATACTGTGCCCGATTTAAGCACAGGATAAGAATAAATTCTCATGTCGGACCTAAGTTCCGGTGATCTCCCTCAGGGGGATAAATCATCGGTCCGGCAGAGGAAAAACCGGAAGGAGAGTTGTTTATGATTGTTACTATGAAGCAATTGTTAGAAGCGGGGGTTCATTTTGGTCATCAAACCCGACGTTGGAATCCCAAAATGAAGCCCTACATTTTTACCGAAAGAAACAATATTTATATCATCGACTTACAGAAGACAGTTGGGCTGGTTGAGAAAGCCTATTATTTTGTTCGTGATTTATCCCGAGACGGTGGAACAGTTCTTTTTGTTGGAACCAAGAAACAGGCTCAGGAAGCCATTGAACAAGAAGCTAACCGGTGTGGAATGTATTATGTTAATCAACGCTGGTTGGGTGGCATGCTCACTAATTTTGTAACAATTCAGCAGAGCATTAAAAAATTGGAACATATTGAAAAGTTAGAAGAAAATGGTATTTTAAACCAGCTTCCCAAAAAAGAAGTTATGCAAATCTTAAAAACTAAGACTCGGCTGGAGAAGTATCTCACTGGAATTAGGAAGATGACCAGAGTCCCCGATAGTGTTTTTATCGTAGACCCGAGAAGAGAACGAAATGCGGTTTTAGAAGCCCGTCGTCTTGGACTTCCCATTGTCGCAATTGTTGATACCAACTGTGATCCGGATGAAGTGGATTATGTGATACCAGGTAATGATGATGCGATTCGTGCCATTCGTCTTTTCTCATCTATTATAGCTGATGCCGTGATAGAGGGGAAACAGTATGCAACTGAGGGTCGGGGGGAAATAACCACAGAAGGTGAAGCTATACCAGAAACCGAAGTGATAGTTGCTGATGAATTATCGACTGAAAGTGAAGAAGAACAACCTCTTTCGATATTAGAAGAGCTCAAGAATCCCGAATTAGAAGAAATAGAGAGCGACGACAATTTGAGTTGAAGTGGCAAGGGAGGAACTGCTATGAGTTATGATGCAAAAGTAATCTATGAACTTCGAAAAATAAGCGGAGCCGGTGTTATGGAATGTAAAAAAGCCCTGGAAGAGAGCCAAGGGGATTTGGAGAAAGCCTGCGAACTTCTTCGTAAAAAGGGAATTGAAATGGCAGCAAAGAAGCAAAGTCGATCCACCGAGCAAGGTCTTATTGGTTCTTATGTCCATACTGATGGGAAGATTGGAGTATTAGTAGAAGTCAATTGTGAAACAGATTTTGTTGCCCGTACTGAGGAGTTTAATACCTTGGTCAAAGAATTAACTCTGCAAATTGCAGCTCAAGCACCTCGGTGGATAGCGATTGAGGATGTACCTGAGGAGATTCGTTTAGAGCAAGAGAAAATCTATCAATCCCAACTTAGTGAAAGTGGTAAACCAGAAGCGGTACAAAAGAAAATTGTTGAAGGGAAGCTCAATAAATTTTTTCAAGAAAATTGTCTTCTCGAGCAAGAATATATTCGTGATAGCGATAAGAAAATTAAAGATTTATTGGTGGAAACCATTGCGAAAGTTGGTGAAAATATAGTTATTAAGCGTTTTGTTCGTCTAAAACTGGGTGAAGAATAGTATGGTTGAAGAGATTAAGCCGCTTTATCGCCGGATTTTATTAAAACTATCCGGAGAGGCATTTATGGGATCGCTCTCTTCGGGTATTGATACCAAGGTTTTAGAGTATTTTACTCAGGAGATAAAGCAAGCCCATCAACTCCATATAGAGATAGCTATTGTGGTGGGGGGTGGCAATATATTTCGGGGACGAACTGCTGGAGATCGGGGAATCAGCCGGGTAACTGCTGATAATATGGGGATGTTAGCCACCGTAATCAATGCCTTAGCCCTTCAGGATTTTCTTGAAAATGCTGATATTCCCACCCGGGTCCAAACTGCTATTGAAATGAGAGCGGTGGCTGAACCATACATCCGAAGACGAGCTATCCGACATTTGGAAAAAGGCCGGGTAGTTATTATGGCAGCGGGGACTGGTAATCCTTATTTTACCACCGACACTGCGGCAGCACTCCGAGCAGCAGAGATAAAAGCTGATGCTGTTATAAAAGCTACCAAGGTTGATGGAGTGTATGAATCGGATCCAGCAACTAACCGGAATGCAGTAAAATATGATACCATCAGTTACCTTGAAGTTCTCAATCAAGGACTCAAGGTTATGGATTCAACGGCGGTTTCTTTGTGTATGGATAATAATATTCCTATTATTGTTTTTAACTTTAACAAACCTGGTAATCTTTTACGAGTAATTTTAGGAGATAAAATTGGAACTTGTATTTCTCAGGAGGGAGGAAAATGGCCGAACAATTAAAGGATTTAATGAAAGATATTGAGAAAAGAATGAAAGCGGCTATCACTGTCTTACGGGACGAACTGTCCCATGTAAAAACCGGACGAGCCACTCCGGCTCTCATTGAGAATGTAGTCGTCGATTATTATGGAAGTATGGTTGAGTTGAAAACTATAGCATCAATTAATACCCCTGACGCCAAGACCATTATTATTCAACCTTGGGATAAAAATGCTCTACAACCGATTGAAAAGGGTATTTGGAAATCTGACTTGGGATTCAATCCAGTTGTAGATGCCAACATTATTCGAATCAATGTTCCTCCTTTAACCGAGGAAAGACGGAAAGAGATTGCCAAATTTACTAAGAAAACTGTTGAAGAAGCCAAGGTGGCAATACGCAATTTAAGGCGAGAAGCCAACGAAGGAATCAAAAAGTTAGAAAAAGATGGGATTATTTCTGAAGATGAAAGTAAAAAATCAGTAGCAGAAGTACAAAAAAAGACTGACGAATTTATTAATGAAATTGATGGTATATGGGAGAAAAAAGAAAAGGAAATCATGAGTATTTAGAGTTCGGTATTCATCATGTTGCCATTATCATGGATGGGAACGGTCGCTGGGCTCAAGCTCGAGGAAAGCCGAGGTTAGAGGGCCACCGGCAGGGAGTTAATACCGTCAGGATGGTGGTTCGAGAAACTTGGGATAAAAGAATTCCCTTTCTCACTTTATATTCTTTTTCCACCGAAAATTGGCGGCGACCATTAAATGAAGTACAGGGATTGATGCAGATATTTGTTGAAGCGATTGACTGTTATGCCAATGAGCTGCATCAGAATCAAGTAAAGGTTCGGTTTATTGGGAGAAGAGAAGGTTTTCCCGGTCAATTGACCCAACGAATGGCCAATTTAGAAAAATTGACCCGACAGAATCCGGGTTTAACCTTAAATTTAGCTTTAAATTATGGAGGTAGGGACGAGATATTAAGAGCATTTCAAAAATACCTTCAAGATTCATACCGTCAGAAAGAAAAAATTGATGAAGAAACTTTTTGTAAATATCTCGATACCGAGAATCAACCCGATCCAGATCTTTTGATTCGAACTGGTGGAGAAAAACGCTTAAGTAATTATTTGCTTTGGCAATTGGCTTATAGTGAACTCTATTTTACCGACGTGCTCTGGCCCGATTTTTCTTCTCTTGACTATTATCAAGCACTGGCTGATTTTGCTGGTCGTAAAAGAAAATTTGGGGGACTTAACTAAAAGGTGAGTAACTTTTCCCAACCTACTGAATTTAAATTAAGAACCTACAGTATAATTTTAGCTTTACCTCCGTTCTTGTTCCTGATGGTATTCCATGATATAACTCTGATAGTGGTATTTGCTGTTCTTTCTTTTTTTGTTTTTCAAGAATTTATTGAAATAGTTCGTTGTAAAAATCCATCATGGCTTACCAACCTACTGGTTATTCTAACCTTGATTTTATTTTATCTTTCCAATTTTCGTCCTTATTCAACCCCACCAGTTGGTTGGTATGGTTTTTTTATTCTATTAGTTTTATGGAGTTTTTTGGATCGAGGGAGAGTCACTGAACGTATAAGTTTTTTTCTTTTTGGAATTGTTTATTGTGTTGTTTTTCCTTTTATTTGGGTGAAGACTGGCTTGGTTTACGGACGTTGGATTCTGGTAGGTTATGCTTCTATAGTCTGGTTGAATGATATTGGAGCTTATTTGATTGGGAAAAAGTGGGGCGAACATAAAGTTTCTCCCACCATTAGTCCTGGTAAAAGTTGGGAAGGACTGTTGGGGGGAATAGCGGTGAGTTGTGGAGGAGCGTTATTTATAAAAATCTTTTTTATTTCCAACTGGTCAGTATATCAATCAATAATAATTGGATTACTTATCGCCTTAATTGGTTTTATGGGAGATCTCTTTGAATCATCAATAAAAAGAGAATTTCAATTAAAAAATTCAGGGCGATTCTTACCGGGCCATGGTGGTTTTCTTGACCGATTTGATTCCTTTTTTTTCGTGGCTCCAATGATTTATTTTTTCCAAACCTGGTGGGGAGGCTAAAATGAAAGTTGCAGTTATTGGATCTACTGGGTATTTGGGAGTGCAAATTTGCGAGGTTCTTTACCATTTACCCGAATTTGAAGTGAAATTGTTAGTTGCCAATACGAACCGGGAAATGCTTATTCAACAAGCCCAAGTCCTCGGGAATCCATCGATTTATTTAGCGGATCGTGAAGTCAATTTGGTAGCTGCCTCTGACTTAAAAGAATCAGGGATAACGGTTTTAAAACATAGGGATGAAGTCCGAGAACTTCTTTGGGAAAATACTTTAGATGGGATATTTTTTGCTTTGTCTGGAATTGACTGGATCGACCTTTTTTATGATTTATTGTTAACTGATAAAACTATCTGGATGGCAACTAAAGAAATAATTATAGCGGGGAGTGAGCTTTGGAAAGGGGATAGGGATTTAAGCCAACATAAAAATGTTATTACCTTAGATAGTGAACATAATGCTCTCCATCAGTTAATTCAGAACCAAAACCCGAAAGATATTGCGAAAATATACCTCACTGCTTCGGGGGGAGCATTCTATGAATGGCAAGGAGATCTCAATGAAATTACTCCCGAAATGGCCCTTTCTCATCCTAACTGGAAAATGGGAACAAAAATAACCATTGATTCAGCAAATTTAATCAATAAAGGTTTAGAGGTTATTGAAGCCAATTGTCTTTTTGGGTTTCCCTATGCTCAAATAGATGTATTAGTCCAGAGAGAAAGTATAATTCACGCTCTGGTCGAGCGACGTGATGGATTTGTAATAGCACTTCTTTCTAAGCCGGATATGAAATCAGTTATTCTTCATTCTTTAAAATCAGGAGGAACCTTTCAAATTGAAGATTGTCAAATAAATTTTAATCAATTACGCAGTTTACATTTTGACTATCCAATACCCGAAAGATTTCAGGGATTTTATCTTTCAGTTGAAGTGGGGCGTTTGGGAGGAGGATATCCCGCCTTTTTCTGTGGAGCCGACGAAGCCTGTGTTCAGGCTTTTCTTAATCACCAAATTGGGTTTAATCATATTCCAATTATTTTAGAAAAATCAATCGAGGCATCGATTCCTAAACCACAATCAATATCCGATGTAATTGAACTTTATAACCAGGGATTTAAAACCGCAAAGAATCTGATAAAACAAAGGAGATCTTTAATATGTTGACTATCCTGGCTACGATTTTTGTTATTGGGTTATTAGTGCTCTGTCATGAGTTTGGGCATTTTATTTTAGCCCGATGGTTTAAAGTAAGGGTATTAAAATTTGCTATTGGATATGGACCAAAAATTTGGTCGACTCAAAAAGGGGATACTGAGTATTCGATAAGAGCTTTTCCCTTAGGTGGTTTTACTAAAATGGCAGGGATGGAGGATACTTTGATTGAAGGGTATAGCGAAGCGGATGTTCCCGATGCTGAGCGTTTTGACAAAAAACCAATTTATCAACGCAGTCTAATTGTAGCCGGTGGACCCGCCATGAACCTTTTTTTGTCAATTATTTTAGTTTTTTTAGTTTTTAGTTTTTTAGGAGTTCCAACTAGCAGTTTAAAAATTCAAGAAGTAATTGAAAATAGTCCAGCTCAAAATGCTGGAATTTTGCCGGGAGACGTGGTAACTTCCATTAATGGAAGAAAGATTGAAAAAATGGAGGATTTATCCAATCAAATTGCTCTTAACGGTGAGAGAGAATTAACCATAACCGTTTTAAGGGGAGGAACACCGGTCGAAGTGCAGTTAACACCACGATGGGATGAAAATGAAAAGCGTTTTTTAATTGGCATCGTGTATGGAGTTGAAAATCAACGAGTAAATCCCCTGGTGGCATTTTATAAAAGCATATCCTCAGTGATAAATTGGTTTGTAGTAAGCTTGGTTGGCTTGCTTTACATGGTGATGGGGCGGGTTCCAATGGAAGTAACCGGTATTATCGGTATTGCTCAAATGTCTGGGCAGGCTGCTAGTTATGGATTTCTTAATCTCCTTTATTTTTCAGCTTTAATTAGTGTTGCTTTAGCTCTTTTTAATTTGTTGCCTATTCCCGCTTTGGATGGCGGGCATCTGATACTTTTCCTTTATGAAAAGATTCGCAAGAAACCACTGGATCCAAGTAAAATTGGATTTTTCTATATGATAGGATTTCTATTTATTGTTTTAATGGCAATATTTGTTACCTATCAAGATGTTTTAAGAATTGTTGCTGGAAAATGAAACGAGATAATACTTTGCAAGTGCTTCTCGGTTCGGTGGTTATTGGTGGTCATTCACCAGTTTCGGTAGAATCAATGGGAAGAATTTACCCCGGTCGGATTGAAGAATGTTTGAGCGAAATACAGGCTGCTGCATTGGCCGGGAGTGACTGTTTTCGAATTGCCGTTCCCGATGAAGAAGCGTTATTGGGTCTCCTTCAATTAAAAAAATATTCACCCCTTCCTCTTATAGCTGATGTCCATTTTTCACCGACAATTGCTCTTAAAGCAGTACAAGCTGGAATTGATGGAATTCGAATCAATCCTGGTACTTGGGAAAGTAAGCTTCAGTATCATCAGTTAATTGATTGGTTAAAAGAGGGAAATAGTGTACTTCGCTTGGGAGCTAATACTGGTTCACTTCCCTCTCATTTACAAAAGAAGGGGAGGGTAGAGGCGCTTCTTGATAGTTTAATTGAGATGGTTGAGATTCCGCAAAAAAAGGGGTTTAACCGGATTATCCTTTCGGCTAAGTCAACCGATATCCAGGAAACTATCGAGACTTATGAACGATTAGCCGACACCTTTTCCTATCCCTTACATGTCGGTCTCACCGAAGCCGGCGAGGGAATGGAAGGGATTGTAAAGTCAACCATTGCCTTAGGAACAATTCTACAAAAAGGTATTGGCAATAATATTCGAGTTTCGCTTACCTCACCCAATCCAGTTCTTGAGTCTCAAGTGGCAGTACAAATCCTTTGTGGAGTTGGGTTGCGTCAGAGAGGTATAGAAATTATTTCCTGTCCAACCTGTGCCCGAACCCGAGGAGATGTGATATCATTGGTAAGGGAAATAAAAAAAATTATACAAACGATGCCAGCTTCTCCAAAATTAAAATTAGCGATTATGGGGTGTGAGGTTAATGGACCAGGAGAGGCAAAAGAAGCCGATTTAGGTTTAGCTTTTGGTAAATCAACCGCTCTTCTTTTTGTCCATGGAAAAATAATTAAAACTGTGCAGCAGCGAGATGCTTTGAACGAGCTAATAAAACAATTGCGAGCAATGAATTCTAATCAAACGGTAAAAGAATAGGAGGAAAATACGCTTTGAAAATGTCTAACTTGTTTGCCCCCACCCTTAAAGAGAATCCCACCGAAGCCGAAGTGATTAGCCATAATTTAATGTTACGAGCCGGGATGATTAGACAACTCTCTTCAGGGATATATAATATCCTTCCCTTAGGTTTACGTTCTTTAGAAAAGATAATGAACATAGTACGCCGAGAGCTCAACCGAGAAGATGGACAAGAATTATTATTACCAGCACTTCAACCGGGAGAACTATGGAAAGAAACCGGTCGTTGGGAGATTTACGGTCCGGAATTGATCCGTTTCCAAGACCGTCGTGAACGTGATTTTTGTTTAGGACCAACCCATGAAGAAGTTATAACTGATATAGCAAGAAAAGAGATTCGTTCCTACCGACAGCTACCTTTATTGTTGTATCAAATTCAAACCAAATTTCGCGATGAGATCCGTCCTCGATTTGGAGTAATGCGTTCTCGAGAATTCATTATGAAAGATTTATACAGTTTTGATCGGGATTACCAAGGATTACAGGTTAGTTACCAGAAGATGTACCATGCTTATGCAAGAATTTTTACTTCCTGTGGTTTAGAGTATATTGCGGTTAGAGCTGAATCCGGCGTGATCGGTGGTGAAGTGTCTCATGAATTTCTCATTATTGCCGACTCGGGGGAAGAAAAAGTGATGAGGTGCCCAACGTGTTTGGTTACCTCAACTCAGGAAATCAGTAATTGTCCGGAATGTCATACTGAAATGGAAGAAAAACGAGGTATCGAGGTTGGCCATATTTTTCAATTGGGTACCAAGTATTCAGAATCGATGAAAGCCTATTTTGTTGATCAAGATGGTAAGGAAAAACCATTAATAATGGGATGTTATGGAATCGGTATTGGAAGGACAATGGCTGCGGCTATTGAGGCTAATCATGATGATAATGGGATACAATGGCCTTGGAATATTGCCCCCTATGAAATAATTGTTATACCGATAAAATTAAAAAATCAAGTTAGTATAGAGTTAGCCGAGGCTATTTACCGACAACTTGCTGATGAAGGATATGAAGCAATTTGGGACGATCGCGAGGTTTCGGCTGGGTATAAATTTAATGAAGCAGATTTAATAGGATTTCCACTCCAAGTAATTGTTGGTGAAAAAGCCTTGAAAAATGGAGTTTTGGAAATTAAAATACGTTCGAATGGTAAGAGTATAGAATGTTCTGGTGAGCAACTGATAACCACGGTGAAAAAAATAAAGGATGATTTAACTAAATTACAGGAATGAGTATGGAAGATCAAGGTGAAATAACTAAATTAAATAATCAAAACTATCGAATCACATCAATTATTGCTGCTTATAATGAAGAAAAGACCATTGGACCAATCATTGATGTTCTAAAAAGAATGCCTATGATTGAACAGATTGTTGTGGTGAGTGATGGTTCAACTGACCGGACCGTGGATATTGCTCGCAGTCGAAATGTTGAGGTGGTTGATTTAATTGATAATGTTGGGAAGGGTGGTGCTCTCTACCGAGGTTTGGAATATATTCGAACCGATGTTGTTTTATTATTAGATGCTGACTTGGTAGGGTTAGAAGAAAGTCATATTTTGAGTCTGGTTAATCCGGTTACTAAAAGAGAAGCTGATGTAACTATTGGTGTATTTGAAGAAGGCCGATTTGCAACAGACTTTGCCCAAAAAATCGCTCCCTTGTTATCCGGGCAGCGGGCTATTCGAACTGATGTCATTCAAAACATTTCGGATCTGGAAGTATCCCGCTATGGAGTTGAAGTTGCTATGAACCGTTATATCCGTAAAAACGATATAAAGATGAAGTTGGTGAAGCTGCCAGGACTAACTCATGTAATGAAGGAAGAAAAAATGGGTTTAATGAAGGGATTTCGTCATCGAGTCAAGATGTATTGGGAAATCTTAAAGAGTTCCTATGGAGGAGGAGGTTGATATAAGTCTGAATAACCAAAGAGAATTAATTAAAACTCTTGGTATTGTTTGTTGGGGTCATAAAAGCCAGACCAGCCTGGAAGTGGAAGAGATTCAACGGGAATTATTGGAAGTATCTCGTAGTGCTGGTTTTCAAATGACCGAGATCTGGGATGTGAAAATTAATCATCCCTTTCCGCATTATTATTTAGGAAAAGGGAAGGTTGAGGAGATTCAAGCTTATTTATTGAAAAATCCCGATGTTCATGGGGTAATTATTGATACTGAAGTATCTCCATCCCAACAGAAGAACTTGGAAAATACATTAAATATTAAAGTTTACACTAAAATTGCTCTTATTCATCGGATTTTTGCCGCTCGGGCTCGTTCTTCAGAAGGGAAAATCAAAGTTGAAGTTGCTTCGCTTCAATATCAGTTAAGCCGGTTATCAGGAAAAGGAAACGAAATGTCCCGTTTGGGTGGTGGTATTGGTACCCGTGGACCTGGAGAACAAGAAATTGAAACGGAACGAAGACGAATTAAGCAAAAAATAGGACAACTCAAAAAAGAACTGATTAAAGTAAACCGCCATCGAGAAGTACAGAAAAGCCTTCGTATTAAAAAGAACCTTCCCATTATTACTATTGTTGGATACACCAATGCTGGGAAGTCTACACTTTTGAATAGTCTTAC
>JAGPGC010000017.1 GCA_018056205.1 Candidatus Atribacteria bacterium
TTTCGCCCGGAGGGGGTGGGATTTGAACCCACGATTCCCGACCAAGGGAATACACGATTTCGAATCGTGCGCCTTCAGCCACTCGGCCACCCCTCCATAACAGTATATGATGATGCTAAATAGATGGAAAATCAACATTTTTGTAGCTAAATAGTTGAAATAGCCGTTTTATAAATGTATAATTTTAAAATGTTGTTTTTCGAAGCTCCTAAAAGAGGCTCATAAGATGAGGAGTTCGATATGAAGAGAGCTTTGTTAACAGGTATAACAGGTCAAGATGGTTCATACCTTGCTGAATTTTTGTTGAGCAAGGACTACGAAGTCCATGGTTTAATAAGAAGGGCTTCCACTTTTAATACCCATAGGATTGACCATATATATCAGGATCCCCATACACCTGATAGAAGGTTATTTCTTCACTATGGAGACCTTGCAGACCCTGGCATCATAACTGAAATTATATGGAAGGTTCAACCTGATGAGGTTTATCATCTTGGTGCCCAATCCCACGTAAAGGTTTCGTTTGATATGCCAGAATTTACAGGAAACGTTACTGGACTTGGGACGATGAGGATACTGGATGCAATAAGAAGGAGCGGTGTAAAAACTAAGTTCTATCAAGCATCATCGTCTGAGATGTTTGGTGTTGCGTCGCCGCCCCAGAATGAAAATTCCCCCTTTTTACCGAGAAGTCCCTATGCGGTAGCGAAACTTTATGCGCACTGGACTACGGTTAACTACAGAGAAGGTTATGGTATTTTTGCTTGTAGCGGAATTTTATTTAACCACGAGAGTCCAAGAAGAGGAGAGACCTTTGTGACAAGAAAAACAACAAGGGCACTGGCGAATATGTTAGCTGGTGGCGGGAACAAACTCCATCTTGGCAATCTATATGCAAAGCGTGACTGGGGATTTGCTCCAGAGTACGTCGAGGCAATGTGGCTTATGTTGCAGCAGGAAAAACCTGACGATTTCGTGATCGGAACGGGAGAAAGTCACACAGTAAAAGAGTTTGTAAATCTTGCATTTGCATATGCTGGGATTGAACTGGATTGGAAGGGTGAAATGGAGAACGAAAAGGCTTTAGTGAGAAGTGTGCATAAGAGATGGGATAATGTGTTAAAGCCAGGGATGGTGGTAGTTGAAGTGGATAAAAGTTATTTCAGGCCACTTGAAGTGGAATTTCTGCAGGCTGACATTACTAAAGCAAAGACTAAACTTGGCTGGCAGCCTCGTACTACTTTTGAAGAACTCGTTAAAATAATGGTAGATTATGATATGAAACTTGCTGGGCTTGAACCTGTGGGAGAAGGCATGAAAATTTCTCAAAATAAGGGATTTTACTATACAAAGCACGATTTCAGTCTTTATGAACGGGTAAGATAATATTTCTGCGAAAATGAATAACTGTGAAGCGGATTTGAAAGTATATGTTGCTGGGCATAGAGGCCTTGTTGGCTCCGCAATTTACAGAAAACTTTCAGAAGAAGGCTACAAAAACATAGTCTCCAGGACTTCAAAAGAGCTCGATCTGAGAAGGCAGGCCGAAACGGAACGATTTTTTGAGGACGAGAGGCCTGAATGGGTTTTCCTTGCTGCTGCAAAGGTTGGAGGTATTCTTGCTAATTCTACCTATAAAGCCGAGTTTATATATGATAACCTTGCTATTGGGTTAAACGTAATTAATGCTGCTTTCAGATTTGAATCAAAAAAATTGCTTAACCTCGGTTCGTCGTGTATCTACCCGAGAGAGGCACCTCAGCCGATGAAAGAAGAGCACCTACTTACAGGAGCTCTTGAACCTACCAATGAACCTTATGCTATTGCGAAGATTTCAACCATTAAACTCTGCAGATATTATAACGAACAGCATGGTACGAATTTCATATCGGTAATGCCTACAAACTTATATGGTCCTGGTGATAATTTTAATCTCGAAACAGCGCATGTTTTGCCCGCTCTTATAAGAAAATTCCATTTAGCAAAGCTTCTAAAAGAGGGTTCTTTTGATCTTTTAGTTAAAGACTTTAAAAAGTATCCTTTAGGATTCGGGTTTTATAATGAGATTAACTCTGAAAAACAAGATGATTTAATAAGTATACTTAAATCCCTTGGGATTACTAAGGACTATGTTACAGTTTGGGGCACGGGAGAAGTTTATAGAGAATTTCTCTATGTTGAGGACCTTGCTAATGCTTGTGTTTACTTAATGGAGCATGTGGATTCTAAGGATATGAGAAAAGTCTCGCCGGATTATTTCGTAAATGTGGGTACAGGTGTAGATATAAAATTGAAGGATCTTATTTACCTTGTTAAGAAAATTGTTGGTTTTAACGGTGAGATAATGTATGATACTTCGAAGCCCGACGGAATGCCAAGGAAACTATTAGATGTCTCTAAAATAAATGAATTAGGCTGGCATCCCAAAATGGGCCTTGAAGAGGGTATAAGAAAAACGTATGAGTGGTATGTTACAAACCTTTGAACGTTAAAATAACATATTCTATTCTTTGAACTTGTGAGTTTTATTGAATGTTAGAGACCAGCTCAAAGCATTTTAGAGAATTGTTTTTGAGGCATTATAAAAATTCCATCTGGCCTGTATTAGAGCAGGTTAGCGTTCCATTTGTAATGGTAGTTAGTATTCCGGTTTTCATGAAGTACCTTGGTGCGGAGCAATATGGCATTTGGATCTTGATAAATTCCGTTACTTCGTTCGTAGGTGTTTTTAATTTCGGTATCGGTCCCTCGATCATAAAGTTTGTTTCTAAATACAGGGCGCTTAACAACTTTGAAAAAATCAAGAATGTAATCAATAATGTGATGTTACTATCCCTCGCAATATTTGTATTTATAATGCTCATTGGGGTCGGGATATTGGCATACCTTAAGAATCATAATTTTTTTAACATATCAGCAGCGTATTATCCTGTTTTTTTGTTTTCAATCTTTATGGGATTTTTAATCGTAGGCTTGAGGATGATGGAACAACATTTATTTTCAATTCTGAAGGCATACGAGAGGTTTGACATTTCTTCGCAAATTGCTATAGTTACACGAAATATTCCAATTATAGTTAATGTCGTTTTAGCTTACAAGGGCTTCGGTTTGAAGGTTATTTTCATATCGACACTCCTTGTAACGCTCGTTGGCGTAATTTTTGAATACTTTTATATTAATTTCAGGTTCATAAATGTAAATATATTTTCAGGTTTTAATATCGGCGTCCTCAAAGAAATCGGAGGATTTAGCCTCCTTGCGTGGGTCCAAAGTATATCAGGCTTATTTTCAAATCAATTGGATAAACTTATTTTTTCAAAATTAGCTGGAGTTGCAAATCTTCCCTATTACTTTATTGGTATTAATGTTATGTTTTTTATTCACGGGATTTTTGCTGCAGCTTGTGGATTTTTGTTCCCACTTATATCAAAAAAATTTGAGCTGGAGCGAAATATTTCAGGAGTATATAGAAAAGCACAAACATTTGTTGTTGGATCAGGTGTATTATTCATCCTCTTAATTTTCCTAAGTCGAACATTTCTATTTAAGTTTTGGCTTGGTGAAGCTACTTACATTCAGGCAATAAAATATATTGAGATATTTCTCATTGCTGAGGTTTTTATGCTTCTAACCATTATTCCATATTATACCTTTCTTGGGACTGGGTATGTTTACTTCAATGTGTCGTATCTGTCATTATTGCTTATTCTACAAATCTTGTTTATGTTTGTTCTTTACAACGTTTACGGTATGTTGGGGTTAGCATGGGGTAAGGCTCTTGCTATTGCAATATCATCAGTGTTTGCTACCTTTATGGTAAGGTTGAAATTTAATATTGGCAAGATACAAGGATAACATTGCTTTTCTGAACTTGCGAATATATAATGATAACGTAAATATGGCTTATAGAAGGCTTGAGCGAGAGATTAGGTATTTTATTTCAAATAAGTTATTTGATGAAAAGATATTGCTTTCAAAAAGCCCCGCATTTCCCAAAATTTCAATTGTAACACCAAGTTATAACCAAGGTGAGTTTTTAGAAAAAGCTATTTTGAGTGTTCTAAATCAAAACTACCCGAACCTTGAATATATTATTATTGACGGTGGATCTACTGATGGAAGCGTTGATATCATTAAAAAGTATGAAAAATACTTGGCCTATTGGGTAAGTGAAAAGGACAAGGGGCAGTCCCATGCGTTGAATAAAGGATTTTCGCGATGCTCGGGTGAACTTTTAATGTGGATAAACGCGGACGACATACTTTTGCCTGGGGCACTTTTTAAGATCGTAGAATGTTTCAGAAAACACCCTTCGACAGATGTAATTTATGGAGACTACTTTTATATTGACGTGAATGATGCTATAATACGGAAAGCTGTTGCTGCGTCTTTCAACAGGAAAGCCTTCCTCTTAGGGGAATTAAACGTAGGTTGTCAATCTTCAGTATGTTGGAGAAGGGGGGTTTTTATGACAGTGGGTATGGTTAATGAGGACTGCTATTATGCTATGGATTCTGTTTTATATTTAAAATTTTTGGAATATGGAGCAAGATTTAGATATCTTCCTTCAGTATTAGGGGCATTTCGCATTCATAGTGGAAGCAAAACCGGGCGTAAGATCATTAAGAAAGAAAATATACCATCTGAATATGAGGAATATCTCTACAAATTGTTTGGAATTCATATTACAAAGGAAGTTCAGCTGTTGCGCTACGGATACAGAATCAGGAGGGCATTACAAATGTTGCTCAGGCTTGAGTTCCGTTATATGATTGATGCCTTAATTGCAAAACTAAAACCAGCGCCTTTTAGCAATGACGAGAATTATTGACTTATTATTATTTATTGTAGTTATATGGGGTCCTATAAAGATTTTTCCAACAGAATCGTTAAGAACGCCAGAAAGCGCCTTAATGATGGAATTTGATACCAATTCTATAGTTGAGATTACACTTTGGATTTTTGTTGGTTTAAGAGTATTTTCGTATATTTTTTACCGCATGTTAAAAAAAAAGCGGCCTATTGGCAATATACCAATAAAAGGAGCCCTTTTATGGATGTTTATATATTCTTTCATTTGCTTTGCAACGGCCATTTATTCTCCAGGCCCATGGTTGACTCTGTTTAGAGCGTATCAACTCATAACTGGAGTTTTGTTTCTAACTATTGTTATTTCCAAAGAGAAGTACGAAGGTTATTATCTAAATGTACTAATAGTATTTTATATTATTAAAGCTCTATACAATTTTGTAATGTATTTTGCTAGTCCGTTTGTTGTTGGTTATGGAGGGTATACTGGTCCATACAGATTAGCAGGCGGCTTTCCGTTTAATCCAGATTTTGGATTTGCTGGTACTTTTGTTATTATATATACGCTTTATGAGCTCTTTTTAGATAACAAAAAATTTCTTAAAGGTTTTGTATATACTTGCCTATTCTTACTTGGTTGGGCTTTAGTATTACTTTCTTGGACGAGAAGCACAATTTTTGCAACTATGCTCATTTTAGTTATATCTCCCTTTTTTATCAAAAGTAAGAGGTATAACTTTATTCTTGGTTTTTTTGTTTTTGTTATTGTAAGTATACTTAGTGCTTTTCCATCTATAAGGCAGGATGTAATCAGCTTTATTGTCAGAGAACCTGAAACTTTTAAAAACTTAAGTTTTAGAGTTGAAACATGGGAAAATCTAAAAGGCCCAATAATTGCAAGACCTTTTTTAGGTTATGGGTTTGTAACTGGCAGTAGAGTTCTCCTTCGGGACTGGTGGGGTTCTGGTTTAAATATTGGAGATGCACACAATGCATGGGTTGAGGCATTGGTATCTGTTGGGATCATAGGAACAGTTCCTCTTATGTTGGTTGTGATTTTGACAATTAAAAATTTGTTAAAGACTGAGATGAAAATGAGGTTCATCTTGATAAGCTTAATGGTTTCCACTTTAGCAACTAGTTTCGTATCCACCGGAATTGAGAGGTTTTCTCCTGTTTTTTCTATTATTATTGTGTACGCTCACATATACAGCACTGTGGGGCGAATGAGTGAAACAAATACCTTGAAAGGAGGCCGCAATGAGAATAAGTGTAAGCATACCCGTTTACAACTGTGAAAAGTATATTGGAGAGGCTATTGAAAGTGTTCTACACCAAACATTCAAAGATTTCGAACTTGTTATTGTAGACGATGGCTCTACCGACGAAACCCCTGAAATTGTTGATAGATATGCGCAGTTAGACGACAGGATAAGAGTTATTCATCAAGAAAATACCGGTAGATGCGGGTCTATAAACAGAGGGATTTTAGAATCCAGATACGAATGGATAGCGAGACTTGATGCTGATGATTTATTCCTTCCAAAAAAGTTAGAAATACAAGTTAATTTTCTAAGTGAGCATCCATACATCAAAGTTTTGGGAAGCTATTACTATCATATCAACCCTGGGAAAAAAATAATAGGCATAAATCGTGAAGGTCCAGTCACCTTAGAAGAATTTCAATTACATTTAAAAAATAATATTCCTATCACAGTGAATTCGTCGAGTGTCGTGATGCACAAAGGTACAGTTTTGGATGTAGGTTTATATAGGGCACAATTTAAACAGGCAGAGGACATAGACCTTTGGAACAGGATTGCAGAGCAGGGCAATATAATTTTAAAAGTTCCTAAACCACTTGTTATGACTAGAATCCATGAGGGTTCTATTTCGGTTCAAAGGTATATGGAGCAGAGAATAATGTATAAATGGTGCAGAGAGTGTATGTTTGCAAGAAGAAATGGTGAACCGGAGCCAACACTTGAGGAGTTTTTGAGAAAAAGTAAAGATAGACCCATTCTGGTCACTTTAAATAGTTACCGAAAGGATTTTGCTAAGCTTTGTTATAAAAAGGCAGCATATAATTATGCAACAGGAAAGTATTTGAACACTTTAACATACCTCGCGGGCGCTGCTATGTTGCAACCCGTTTATACTGTTACGAGGGTTTTACGGCAACGGAGTTTTATGGCACATGAGTAGTACTGATGATTTCCTAATAAAAGTGCTAAATGCTTTTAATGAAAGTGGAGTTGAGTATTGTATTTTAAAGAACTTTGAGTATTTGCCGGATACAGCCTCAGTGAGCGACATTGATATTTTGATTCTTGAAACAGACGTTAAGATATGTGAGGAACTGATAATCAGTGCTGCATTAGAGCTTGGATTTAGTTTGTTCAATAAATGGCAAAGGCAATATGGAGTATCACTACAATTTTTTTCTTTCCGTGATAATTCAATCAATTCTTTGGTTATTGATTTAATTATTAATAATGTGGAGTTTCGGGGCGTTCCGTATTTACCCGGAAATAGGATTTTGGAGAAAAGGGTGTGGGAAAGAGGATTCTATCGTTCTTCAGATTTGCATGTTAGCTTAGTGTATTGGCTGCATTCTATTGTCAACGGAGGTTTTTACAAACAAAAATATGAAGAAAGGATAATTAGTGCTTTTCTGAAGAACCGAGATGGATTCATGGATGAGCTTGCGTTGCTTTTCGGTAAAAGGATTGGCAGGGAACTATATAACCTATTGGATACACGTAAATTAAGCGATGCATTACTTTTGAGAATGGAGGTTATTTCCTATTGTGTAGTCAAAGCTTTTTTCACGAGGCCATTTTCGGTATTAAAAAACTTTACTAAATTCGTTTATTTCGAAATGTATATAAGAATTATAAAAAAAACAGGTAAAATGATCGCATTTATAGGCCCTGACGGTGTTGGTAAAACTACTGTCCTAAACGGAGTTTTCAATACTATAAAAAAGGTGATGCATTCAGATAAACATCGAGTATTCCATTGGCGACCTGGATTGATACCACCGCTTAAATACCTATTTAGGCCGTCAAAATGGAATGTACAAGACCAAACCCCCGTGAGTGACCCTCACGTCAGTAAGCCTTCTGGTTTTTTGGGGTCGTTAGTTAGATTATTTTATTACATGATTGATTTTACATTAGGGTATTTTTTAAAAGTTCGCCCATTATTGGTTAGAAATTCATTCGTTTTCTTTGATAGGTATTTTTATGATACTGTCGTTGATCCTTATCGGTCGAGGATTAAGCTGCCTAAATGGATTTTAAATTTATTCAAGAAAATAGTCCCGAAACCGGACGTAACTGTATATCTTGATAGTACACCCGAAATTACCTATCAACGTAAGAGTGAATTACCATTATCAGAACTTAAGAGACAGTTTGAATCGTACAGGACCTTGGTGGAGAAAATTAGCGGTGCTATAATGGTTAATACTGCTTATACTCCGCTTGAAGATGTTATCCAAGAGGTTTCGCGAGGAATTTTAAGCATAATTGCGCAACGTAGTGAAAATTTTCGGCTTTTCAAAAATAGTATGTATATAAGTGCGAATAATAATTATTTGGTTTTGCCGTCCAGAAAAAATTGTAGGTGGCTCATACCTGGCAAGTCATCTTTTTTAAACAGAGTCTTTGCACTTTACTCACCGTATAGTGTTTTAGGTAAGACTTTTAAATTTTCTATTAGAACCTTATCTCGTTTGAATTTAGAAAAATTATTGCCAACCATTGATTCCAGGCCTTTACGCGGAGGTTTGGACAGAACGGGGACGTTAATAAAAGAAGTAATTTTTCAGGTAATGGGAAGGAGAGATATTGAACTGGGGTTGTATGTAAATCCTTATAGTCGTTATTCAAAAGTTATTATTTTTATTTTTACGACAGAAGCCCAGTTAATTGGAATTGGTAAAATTGCTGAGACGCCTGGTGCTAAGAAGAAGTTAGCAAATGAGGCAGGAATTCTTAGGGCTTTGATGAATGTTTTTTCGAAATCTAATGACGAACCCTCTTTTTTAATTCCTTCTCTCCTCTACGAAGGTGAAGTTGAAGATAATTACATTATGATAGAGACTCCTGTTCCTTTTCAGAATTTTAAACCTGGAAATGTCGAGTTCTCACGCTTGTACAGGAGAGTATTAATTTCATTAAAGGATGCCACACAAGTTATAAAGACTTTTCAGGATACTGACTTATTCCATTCTATGAAACATAAAACAGAGAGCTATCACGAACCTTTTAGTGAGCTAATTAAGGCTGCTTTTAATCTGGTGGAGAAGAGACTCAAAAGCCATTTTGTCTTACTTTCGTTAGGGCATGGTGATTTTGTACCGTGGAATACGTATATAGATCCGTTAAATGAAAGAATATTTGTTTATGATTGGGAATCGGCAGGTATGGAGTTGCCCTTCGGTTTTGATTTGATCCATTTTTATTTTCAGACGAATTTCTTGCTTAGAAAGCTCCGGGGAGAGCGTTTACTAAGGGAAGTAATTGATGGCTTAACTGAAAATAATGATTTAATTAAATCACAGCCTCTAAATAAGGATGATCTTGTACTACTTTACCTTTTGTATATGGCACTTTTTCAGGATGGAGAGGAACTATTGTCATCTTGTGCTATTGCCCGCAGGCAAATGCTAAGTATTGTTTTAAAGCAATATGAATAGGGTTAAAGTTCTTGCCGTGGCATATGCGTGTGAACCTAACAAAGGCTCGGAACCCGGCGTTGGATGGAATTGGGTAAAACAAATTGCTCGTTTTGCTGATGTGTGGGTAATTACGAGAGGAAATAACAGAGAAGTTATTGAGGGTGTCCTTAAAAAGACCCCAGAACCTCATATGCATTTTATTTGTGTTGATTATCCGAAGTTGATAAGGTTTTGGAAAAAAGGGCAAAGAGGGGTTCATTTGTATTATTTCTTGTGGCAATTTTTGGCTTTTTATTATGGGTACAAATTGCATAAAAAGGTTAATTTTGATTTGGTGCATCATATTACTTTTGTAAACGACTGGTTCCACTCACTTTTTGCTCTATTCCCAATCCCGTTCATTTGGGGTCCTATTGGCAGTAACTCTCTAGTGCCTTTAGAGTTTCATTGTAACTTCAAGAGTTATATGAGCGACCTTACAAAGAATATGCTTATAACACTCGCAAGGGTATGCAACCCTCTTTATTGGATCACAATAGGAAGAGCAAGAAAGATAATTCTGATAAAGGAAAGTTTAAGGGATAAGTTTCCATTTCGATTTGTTAATCAGCAGAAAATACTGGTGCAATGTGCTGTTGGGATTGATCAAAGTATTGATCAAAGTCTAGCGGAATCAAAACATGCAAAAAAAGATTTTATAATATTTTACTCTGCGGGAAACTTGATTTCTATCAAAGGCTTTCACCTTGCAATTATGGCTTTTTATAAAGCTCTTAATAAAGTACGTAATATTAAATTAATAATAACAGGCGATGGCCCTTTGAGAAAGCGATTAAAAGAGATGACCGAAAGATTTAGTATTACGCAGTTTGTTACTTTTACAGGAAAACTCCCACGTAGCGATGTCTTAAAATATATTTCTGAGGCAGATGTGTTTTTGTTTCCTTCTTTTGAGGCAGGAGGGATGGTTGTCTTAGAGGCGATGATTAATGGCTTACCAGTCATCTGTCTTGATGTTGGAGGTCCAGGAGAGATGGTTTGCGACAACTGTGGTATCAAAGTACAGGCTAACGGCGTAAGCCAAGTTGTTGATGAACTTGCAGATGGAATTGTAAATTTTGCAAGTGATTTTACTCTAAGGCTAACAATGGGGGAAAATGCGAGAGCACATGCAAAGCGAATGTATTCATGGAGTGGGAAAGGATCTTTTCTCAAGGAAGTTTATAGCGATGTGTTAAAATATCAACAATGAAGATACTGATTATACATAACTTTTATAAGTCTTCTGCACCGTCAGGGGAGGACATTGTTTTCAGAAGAGAATATGAGATGCTCAAGGAAAATGGTGCTTCAGTTCTTACGTACACGAGGCACAATGATGAGATAACAGGGCTGCGCACAATTCTCTCGGGGATGGCTGGAATTTGGTCGTGGAAGACTTACAATGATGTCAAACGAATAATTAGAACTGAAAAGCCTGACGTAGCACATTTTCATAATATTTGGTATTTGATATCCCCTTCGGCATATTATGCGTGTGAGGAAGAGGGAGTACCTATTGTTCAAACTTTACATAACTACAGAATGTTTTGTTCTAATGGGTTGTTGCTTAGAGAAGGTAAAGTCTGTGAAGAGTGCCTTAGAAAGTCTGCACTTAAGTCAATTAAATACGGTTGCTACAGGAACTCAAGAGTCTTGACGCTTCCCGTTGCACTTGCTGAGCAACTCCATCGCAAAATAGGTACTTGGGATAGCAGGGTTGATCTTTATATTGCCGTTTCGGAGTTTCAAAAGAAAAAGTTTACCGAGTACGGTATAGATTGTAATAAAATTGTAGTAAAACCTAACTTTATACTTGATTTGTCTATTATCCCAGAGCGAGATGCCGGCTATGTCCTTTATGTTGGAAGAATTTCAGAAGAGAAGGGGGTTCTCCTAATTTTAAAAGCTGCTAAGTTGTTAAAAGGTTCAGGGATAAAGATAAAACTGATTGGTGATGGACCACTAAGAGAACGTATGTCCAGGGAGATAGTCAATTCGGATCTTACTGAAATTGAGCTACTTGGCAGAAAAAAGCATGAGGAAGTTATTAAATATATTCAAAAATCGAAGTTTTTGATAGTCCCGTCGATCTGGTATGAGACATTTGGACTTGTAGCAGTTGAAGCCTATGCTTGTGGTAAGGCTGTTGTTGCATCAAAAATCGGCGCGCTTGAGGAGTTGGTTCAGGATGGAAAGACGGGTTTACTTTTCGAACCCGGGAATCCATACGATTTAGCGAAAAAAATTGAGTGGTTAAACAAAAACGATAGTGCATCCAGACAAATGGGCATAAATGCTCGTAAGGTATACGAAGAAAAGTACACAAAAGAGAAAAATTTTGAGATTTTAAAGAGTATTTACAAAACCTTGATCGAAAAGGCTTCTAAAGGATAAAAAATGAAGGAAAACATTTTTGGTATTCAAGTTAATGTTGAAGATAAAATGGAGCTCATAAGAAAAGTGATTTATGCAGCGGAGGTAAATAAAGGGCCCGTGTCGCTTTTTTGCTTGAATCCTCACTCTTTGATGCTGAGTTTCAAAGATCCTGATTTTTACAAAGCCTTAAATGACTCTGAGTTTGTCATCCCTGATGGAATTGGCATCGTGATTGCTTCCAGACTCTTAGGTGGAACAATAAGGGAACGTTTATCTGGGCCTGACTTTTTTGAGGCATTTTCGAGTTATGTTAACATTAAAGGTAATTATTCCTATTTTTTCCTCGGCTCGACTCAGGATGTCCTTGACAAAATTAGGATACAAATGGCGCAAAAGAACCCTAATATTGAGGTTAAAGGCTTATATGCCCCTCCAGCTTATCCTTGGTCTCTTACAGAGAATGAGAGGATACTTAATACGATCAATTCTTTTGCTCCTGATGTTCTATGGGTTGGAATGACAGCACCAAAGCAAGAAAAGTGGATTTTTGAGAATAAAGCTAAATTAAATGTCAAAATCATAGGGGCTATTGGTGCAGCATTTGACTATTTTTCTGAAGTAAAGAAGAGGTCTCCTGCTATTTTCAGGGAACTTGGCCTCGAATGGCTGCCAAGATTTCTAATGGAGCCAGGGAGGTTGTGGAGAAGAAACTTGATATCCACACCTCAGTTTTTATTTTTGATAATAAGGGAAAAACTTAGACGTAGCTGATAAACACGTATTTATGAGCGCTCTTTCAAGGGATAATAAAAGACCTCGAATTGGATTGTAAAATAATTACTGTGTTCTCCCACCGTAGGACGCTCATTTGAGAATAATATAGATGGCTTTATACCAAAGTTGTTTCTAATTAGACAATAGGATAGAGATAAAAAACAGCCTTTATGTTGTATCGGGCTTAAAAAAACGCCCTGTGGATATCCATTAGAGTTAGTGTAAAATGTATCCTTTTCCATAACATGCCCTACGCCTTTCCGCACATACCCACAGGATACAATCAAAGAGTGGTAATCTTTATACTTAGTTAGAGACAGAGATAGGGAATCCATATCGTTGTCTCTAAATTTCCCCATAATTTCTCTCCTATTTGTCCATCTTAAAATAGGAATTCCATGGTTGTACGTCCACCTATTTATTCCAGAGTATTCGAGTTTTAAAAATGATGGTTTCAGAAAAGGGTCCTTTACATTAACCCTGAAACTCCAGGCAAGTTTATGGGGCCAATAACCAGGACTTGTTGGATGATACTGGAAATCATCGATTACAACTTCGCTATGTGCAGAGACTTTTCTACCCCAGTAATTGAGGAATAGCATCCAGAAGACGTTTTGTTCTCCCGCTCCTCCCATGTCCCAAAGTTGAGGATGGTAAAGTATGAGTGGATTGTACCAGTAACAGTAGGGGCTGTTTGCCTCGTTGTAGAACAGGGCTACTTCTGTAAAGCCTCCTGTGAGTTTCCAGAACCTTGATTCTATGCCATGCCCCGTGATGAATCTTCTATATGTTTTTCCCTTCGTATAGTATGAAGATGTGTCTTGGGGCGTCTGATAGTCAAATTCACCGATAAAATAGAATCCTTGGAAGTGCTTGCCGGAATATTTGATCAAAAAATGGTCAAAAGGTGTATCTTTATCGTCCATTAGGGTTTCGAGGCCCATCGCCAGTCGGTTCCTGCCGAGGTTCAAGAAGAGATTGTTATTATTATAGTATAAGTAAGCTCTTGAATATCCCGCTGTAAAATACTCTTCCCACAAGATATAGGGCCAGATGGTCTGGTCGCCGATTTTCAATAAGGGTTCTACCACCAAGCCGAAATTTTTATGTTTATGCTGAAAAAATGGATAAAGCCAAAGGACATTGGAGTCCCTGTGCTCAAAGCCGACGTTTATAAGTAGTTTTGAATCGAGGTAGTTGTAATGTTTATTCAATGGTTCACTCTCAAAATGGTAATGGATAGGCATTAGAATGCCTGTATAGGCAATCTTTCCCATTCTGAGGTATTCTTCAAAAAGAGCATCAGTACTGACTAATGGACTATATAAGACCAAGATCTGTAATAAAATTAGCATCATATGCACTACTGCCAGATTTTATAATTATAAGGCATGAGATAGGGGGTTCAATTGTTGCCGTTGCCTTTGGGTTCCTATCCTTGGGTGTCCAAGAAGATGTGCTTGCATTTACCAAAGTGTTTAATTCTCTTGAAGTGCAGAATTTGTCTTTGGGATGGCTTAAAAGTAT
>JAGPGC010000159.1 GCA_018056205.1 Candidatus Atribacteria bacterium
GCATTGGTCCTGAATTATAAGAAAAGTCTTGTCCCCACATGATTGCATCTATACCTTTTCTAATGTAATAATGATCTTCTTGATTTCCGATTTTTAATAATTGTTGGCTAGCTGCTTTAACAATTTCGGGATTCTCGATATATTCTATTAAACCTCGATCCATTCCACCCAATAAAACCATTCCAACTTCATTTCCAGCAGGACCAATAATAAATTTTTGATCACCTAGTTTGGAAATAATATAATCTATTACTTCAAAAATAGATTCATCCGGTATTTCAATTTTTGGCTCTTCCATAAAATCGGATACCATATATTTTCTTTCCCATTTTTTTGGGTCTTCAACCATAGTAATGTCGTTGGTTGCGGTTGAATATTTGTATATCTTACCTTCCGAATCTTGCCAAGTATTTTCAGCAATCTTTTTTGGGGGATCAAATTGATAGTCAGTCGGTGGTACCAAGCCACTGGCTTCGGAAGCAAGATTAATAATATCAATGCAGTCGAGTTTGGTGTATAATTCAACAGCATCTTCTTTCCAACTCTGAACGACTTCATTTCTTCGCCCTTCCCAAAAGGCAATTTTACTTTTTGCTTTCGCTCGTAAATAGGTTTCATGACCTAATATTTTCTCCACGGTATCAAAATCAATGGCAAATTCTCCATATGGGATCACATCTGGCTGCTCGAGTTTTAATGCTTTTAATACTCTCTTTTTGCTATTCAACGCTATTAACCTTTATCCAATTCGAAATGATTTTTATCTTTATATTTATCAACACACTTTATTCCCTCATTCACATTTTTTACCTGGCAAGATAGCGATAGTCCGGTTTTAATGTTATTATTAAAAACTTCATCTAAAAAGAAGAAATCCTGATTATGACCCCAACCAATTATGCTCATATGGTTACCTTTATTTCTTTTATAAATATTTTGGAAATTTTGCATTTCTGGATTTCCGTAATTAATGCTCATTAAATTATCGTCATCAATAATGTCATAAAGCCAATCTTTTATCTTTCCACAACTATGCAGTGAGCCCTTAAATTCGGAAAATATTTTTTTATTATATTGCCATGAAAATTCATCATACATTTCTGGAGAAAGATTGACAACCGCGGTATCATCTTTTATAACAACTTGACCTAAGTAAATAGCCCCGTGGACGTATACTGCATCCCCAATTGTCTTATCAGTTAGAAGTTTATCAATATATTTCCGTAACCTGATATAGGTCTCGGTTATTAAATCAAGAAGTTCATGGAGCAGGAGAGGATTTTCATAAACCAGGTAAAAAATATCGGTACCGAGCATTAAGTGAGCAATATCAAAAGGACCCTGCATATCTGGCTGGCTGACTTTAATACCTTGTGAGCATAGAGGATAGTTTTTTAGTTTATCAAGGTAAAAATGATGTGTTTGTATTACTCTTTCTACTAAGCCTTTATTTAAGTTGGGAATACCTTTTTGAATGATTCTTTTTACTTCATCTCTGCTACCAAAATGTTCTACCCAGGGCATATTATTGTAGATGATTTTACTGGATAAACCAAATAGAGACGGAATGATTCCAATTCCATGATTGCTTCTTATGTGTAATGGGAAAAAGTCTTTTGTTTGAACACTACTATAGACGCTTCCTCCACAGGTTTGGAGTAATTCATTATACATCATTTTATAAGGGTCTTGAAAAGCCTCAACGTAGGAGAACAAGAGGCTTTGATCTATAATTGGAATAACTGTTAATGGTAAAAGGGGAACCGTTTGAAAAGTCAAGGTATCTATATGTATCTTTTCAACCTTTTGCAAATGTTTCAGGTCAATATTTCTTTCAATAAAAGATAGCAAACTGTCAAGATTCTTTTCTATAAACTGTGGTTTTTTGTTCTCATTCATAAATTAAATAGCCTCTCTTGGATATAATTCAATTGTCGAAATTTCTAATTCTGAATTTGATAATTTTTTAATGTTTCCTCTATTATTTGCTTTTGGTTTTTAGTCAATTCAGGAAAAGGTCGAGTTGTTATTGGTAAACATACATTCATAAGGCTCAATGCATATTTAATGGCAATAATTCCACCAATTTGTTCAAATACTTGATTTATTTGATTAATTTCAAGCTGTAATTGTTTAGCGAGCTCAATTTTCTCCTCTATAATGTAAGAGAAGAGTCTTTCAAATTTTTCTGGTATTAAATTACCCAAGCCGGGGATAGCACCTTCACATTTTAAAAGGAAACTCGAATAGACCAATTCTGGTATTCCTTGGAGAACCACAAATTGGCTGTTTTTTTCCATTAGAATTCGACTGAATTGAGAAAATTCGCCACTACTATCTTTCAGCCCAACAATGTTTGGATGATCCATTAAGGAGAATATTAATTCGCGAGAAAGACGATGTTTAACGAAAATAGGAATATTATAAACCAACAGTGGTTTGTCACTCGAATCGGCAATATGTAGAAAAAAATTCTTCAAATCGTTTTGAGAGTAAGAAAAGTAGTAAGGAGCAGTTAAAACATAATAATCGACTGCTAATTTTTTAATTTTAGAAATGTTCTCCAATACTTTTTTTTCAGAATTATTGCTAATATTGGCTAATTTGAGGAGCTTCTCATTTGCTATACAACTAGATTGTTCATATAAATCAAATTTTACTTTTTCCTTCAAGTTTGGATATTCACCCATTGATCCGCCAATGAAGATTCCTTGAATTCCGGAATGAATCATTCTATTAACTAATTTTTCAAGGCTAACTACATCCAACTCTTCATCATCAGTTAAAGGAGTAACTATCGGAACGATGATCCCTTTTAGATCAGCTTTACTCTTAGTCATTTTTTTATCCCTTTCTAAATGAATATAGCTTGGTATTTTAATGAATATTGGTAGAATGCTTCCTGGAAAAGGATATTTTTTTACACTTTTAATCTTTTTCCAGGAAGCATATATTAAAGGTTTATTCTTTTATTCAGCTAATTTCCAATCTCCTAATTCAAGCCATTCTTCAGCTGTTTTGTCCAATACTTCTTCAGCAGAGATTTGTCCTGAATAGAAACTATTCATGTTTTTGGCTAGGGATAAACCACCATAAGCAACTCCGACTACTTCCGACACTTCAGCATCAGGATGTTCTTTTGATAGATCCCTTACATAAGGCA
>JAGPGC010000160.1 GCA_018056205.1 Candidatus Atribacteria bacterium
CTTAGCTTGGAATGTTCTTCGATTTGTTGAAGACTTAGAAAAAAACAGTCGATCGATTCGTTGGAAATTAAAAGATCCTAATCAACTTGATATATTGGTTGAAAATTGCTTAAAAGAAATAAAAAAAGTTGAGTCAGTTGCTCAATTAGAAGAGATTAAAGAAAAAACCTTTCAAGATATTTCTCGGTTAGATACTATAGAAAAAAATAACCCAATTAAAATTGGTATCGTGGGAGAAGTTTATATTGCTCAAGAATTTCGAGTCAATTTTGATATTGAAAAACTGTTGGGTAATATGGGGATCTTGGTGGATAACTCAGTTTCAACCGTAGAATATATTCTTAACTTTTTACCTTTTACTCGATCTTGGGAGAAAGAAGAAGCTTGGAAATTGGCAAAACCTTTTCTTAAAAGATTTGTTGGTGGAGAGGGGATTGACACGGTTGGAAGTACCATTCGTTATGCTCAGCAAGGTTTTGATGGTGTTATTCATTTATATCCCTTTACTTGTATGCCTGAAGTGGTTGCAAAAAGCGTTGTCACAGGAGTAGGGAGGGAATACAATATACCCGTACTCCATTTAGCAGTTGACGAACATGCTGGAGAGGCTGGAATGATAACTCGGGTCGAAGCTTTTATTGATGTTTTGGAAATGCGTCGTAAACAAAATGTCCAGGTAACACCGTGCTTTTAATAATTTTTAAAATAAACCACTAAAAGGATCAAAAGCGGGATAGTTGGAGGTTGAATATAGTGGATCTTTATCTAGGGGTTGATGTTGGTTCAGTAACAACCAAATTTGCTTTAATCACCACGGATAAAAATATTTATTCCAGTTGTTATCTGAAAACCAGCGGTGATCCTATTGCTGCTTTAAAAACCGGCCTTAAATTCATACAATCCCATTATCCGCCTGGAGGAGTGATTCGGGGAGTAGGAGCTACTGGAAGCGCTCGTCATCTGGCAGGAGTAATTGTGGGGGCTGATATGGTTAAAAATGAGATTACAGCCCATGCTGTTGCAGCTATTACTCTTTTGCCAGAAGTAAGAACCGTCTTTGAAATAGGAGGACAGGATTCAAAGTTAATCATTATTCGAGACCAGGTAGTTGAAGATTTTGCTATGAATACGATTTGTGCTGCCGGAACTGGCTCGTTTTTAGAACATCAAGCAGTTCGCTTGGGAATACCTATTGAGGAGTTTGGGAATTTAGCTTTACAAGCTCGACAATCAGTACGGATTGCCGGTCGTTGTACAGTATTTGCTGAATCGGACATGATTCACAAGCAACAGCTTGGTTTTGGCAAGCCAGAAATCATTCGAGGTCTTTGCGAAGCCTTAGTTCGTAATTTTATAAACAATCTAGCGACTGGGAAAACCATATTGGATCCGATTGTTTTTCAAGGTGGTGTAGCTGCTAATCAAGGAATTGTTCAAGCTTTCAATGATTTTTATCAGGGAAAATATAAAATTATTGTCCCTCAAGAACATGGGATCATGGGTGCATGGGGGGTAGCCCTTTTGGTGTTAAATGCTAAACAGGAAAAAACTTCTTTCCAGGGTTTTGATGTGATAAATCGTTCTTTTGAAAATCGAAGCTTTACTTGCAATGATTGCCCCAATAGTTGTGAGATTGTTATTTTGAAGGAAGAGGGGAAAGTCAAAGCCCTTTGGGGAAGCCGCTGCGGGAAATGGATCCCTGAATTAGTAAATAACAAATTTTCTGAAAATGAAGAAAAAACCTTGTCTTTTTCTCAAAAATAGTTAACCAAGGATTTTAATTTTTCTAATTTTTATGATATTTTAATATTAAATAAATTTCGGTTAAGGGGGGTTGAGGAATGGCAGTTTCGGGGTTTTTACAAGAAAACAGAGTAAGTGTTTTATCTGCTGTTTTAGCGGTGATTTTTATTATTTTAACACCAATTATATCGGTGATTGGTGGTTTGGCAACGCTTTCTGAACTCACTACCGGCGATGTTGCAACTGGAGCGGCGACTGCGGGTGGAACGGTAATTTTAGCGGTGATTATGGCAATAATCAGTGCAATTCTTCAGGCGGTAGTTCTTTACCAATGGGGCAATGTTATTAACAATAACATTAAGAATACTAAACATGTTTTTAGCCATGCTAAAGATCAGTTGCAAGATCCACTTCGTGGAGAAATTGGTTTTTTTGTTAACCGCTTGGAAGACTTTTTGGTTCAATCCTGGCCATTTTATATTTATTTAGTTTTGTATATTATAGCCCAATTTACTGGATGGTATGCTTTTCTTCTCTATTTAATTGGTTTTGTTTTTCTAGCAATTTACTTATCTAATATTTTTAAGGCAACCAGTAAGGTTTCTGATATGAAGGATAAAATATATTCCTACCTTAAGGGAGCTAAGGGTTATAATTCAGAAAGCTATATCTATCGGATACCTCAACGGAGTGTGGCTTTAGTTATTATATTAAGCGTTATTACTTTGGGGATATACTGGGCATATGTCCTTATCAAATTGAGCACTGAGATCAATGAGTATGTAGCTAGCGATGAAAAAGTCCGACCGGAATTAGAGAGAATGTTAACTACTTAAGTTTGGTAATATTTTTAAATGATGCGGGGTGATTTATGTTACCCCGCATTTTATTTTAAAGCTGAGGGTTTAATGTATGGTCTTTTTTCTGATATTGTTGAATTTAGTCTTTTTTCTTACTACATTGCTTAGTGGAGGTTTTTCTATAAACATTCTCCTACGTTTAGGAGCCAAATATGGACCCCTAATTGTTTCTGGAGAATGGCAAAGACTACTCCTCTGTATGTTCCTTCACGGGAGCATATGGCATCTTTTCTTTAATATGTATGCACTTTATAATTTAGGTCGATTAGCTGAAGGAGTTTATGGAGCGAAGAAGTTTTTTATTATTTATATCATTACTGGAATGGGTGGTAGCCTTCTTTCTCTTGTGATGAATTATGCTAACGTGAGTGTTGGGGCTAGTGGTGCAATCTTTGGCTTAGCTGGGGCGTTATTTGCCAGTGGATTAAAGTACCGAAATACATCTTTAAATAGGATGGCCATAAACTTGCTTCCTTTTATACTTATTAACCTCCTTTTTGGCTTTGTAACTCCGGTTGTGGATAAT
>JAGPGC010000162.1 GCA_018056205.1 Candidatus Atribacteria bacterium
AAATTTTAGGTCCACAAGAATCGCGAAGCCTTGAACCAAATCTATCTGATCGGATAATTGCTACCTATTATGATCCTCATGCTGCAGTAGTATCCCCTTTCCATCTCACCTTAGCCTTTGCCGAGGGCGCAGCTTTAAATGGAGTAGACTTTCAATTTGATACAACCGTAATGGGGTTTGAGAGTCAAGGTCAAAAGATAATCATCCAAACCGATAATGAAAATTATAAAGCTTCATATGTGATAAATGCTGCTGGTCTCGCATCTGCAAAACTCGCTCAAAAAGCCGGAGATCAAGTCCCGGATTTTTTTGCTTATAAAGGTGAATATTTCATTCTTGATAAAGAAAACCAAGGTTTCGTAAAAAATATTCTCTATCCAATTCCTACTTTAGAAAGCAAAGGTATTCTTGTTGTTCCAACTCCCGAAGGAAATATTTTAGCAGGACCAAACTTCAAGCCCAGTTATGCCGATGACACCTCGACCACTCTTCAGGGTTTAAATGAAGTAAGAGCAGGTACCCAAAAACTTGTTCCTCATTTTCCTTTTGATCAAACTATTCAAATTTTTGCCGGTGTACGTCCCACGTTACCCCAAAGAGATTTCCAAATCTTTATTTCTAAAAAGTATCCGGGTTTAATTCACCTGTGTGGAATCGAATCACCAGGCCTTACAGCTTCTCCGGGAATTGCAGAATATGTTGGGGAACTTTTAATTCAGCAAGGACTCGTTTTGGAAGAGAAAAGCCAAATAACTTTTAGAAAAGCCTTTCCAGCTTTTCATGATTGTGATTGGCATAAAAGGGAAGAACTAATTACTCAAGACCCTGATTGGGGTCAAATTGTTTGCCGCTGTGAGGAAGTCACTATGGCGGAAGTTAAACATGCATTAAATATGAACCCTCCGGCTCGAACTTTCGATGGTTTAAAAAGAAGAATCAGAGTCACTGCTGGGCGCTGTCAAGGAAGTTTTTGTCAAATGCACCTTCCTTCGCTGGTTATGGAACTTTTAGATATTGATATTCGAGATTTATTAAAGTCAGGCAAAAATTCAAATCTCTTTGTTGGTGAAACAAAAAAGGTGGCCAATGCTTATGTCACATCGCATTGATTGTGATGTTGTTGTTATTGGTGGTGGACCAGCAGGCATGGCTTCGGCTTTATCGGCATGGAACCATGGTGCTCGAAGAGTATTTTTGTTAGAAAGAAATAGTTACTTAGGAGGGATATTGAACCAATGTATTCACTCAGGTTTTGGTTTACAAGTATTTGGAGAAGAATTAACTGGTCCTGAGTATGCTGAACGATATATTGAAAAATTAGCCGATACTTCAGTGGAAGTAATGACTGAAACGACTGTACTCGACCTTACTACAAACAAAAAAATAACCGCAGTTAATCCCCAAGGCGTTTGGGAATTGAATAGCGATTCAGTCATCCTCAGCATGGGATGTCGGGAAAAAACCAGAGGAATGATTCTCATTCCCGGAACTCGTCCAGCCGGAATTTATACTGCTGGTTTAGCTCAATACTTAGTAAATATTGAAGGATATCTACCCGGTAAGAAAGTGGTTATTTTGGGATCAGGGGATATTGGTCTTATTATGGCTCGCAGATTAACCCTGGAGGGAGTCGAAGTAAGAGCAGTGGTTGAAGTACGGGCTTCTTTAAGCGGTCTTATCCGGAATTACGTGCAATGTTTACTCGATTTTGAGATTCCTCTTTGGCTTTCTCATACAATTACCAACATTTTTGGTAAAGATCGAGTCGAAGGGGTAGAAATAAATCAAGTTGATGACTCGTGGCAACCAATACCAGGTACCGAAAAGATTTTAGACTGTGACACTTTGCTCCTTTCAGTGGGACTGATTCCCGAGAATGAAATATCTCAAAAGGCAGGGGTTCCTCTTTGTTCTTTTAGTCGAGGACCATTTGTTGATGAAAATTTTTTGACTGAGGTAGATGGATTATATGCCTGTGGTAACGTTGCCTCGGTTTTCGATTTAGTAGATTATGTTACTTTAGTTTCAGAAAAAGCTGGTCAAGCAGCAGCCGAAAAAAAAGTTTTAAAACCAGTCAAATATCAATTGACACCTGGGAGCGGAGTTGGTTTGGTCATTCCCCAACGAATTCGACAAAGCGGCGATGGTAGATTATTTGTCCGTCCGAATCAAGGTTTTCGTGATGGGAAAGTTCAATTTATAACTCAAGGAAAGGTGTTTGATCAAAAAAGAGTAACAGTTTGTCGTCCAAGTGAGATGATTCGTTATGACCTGAAAAACATCCACTGGCCTGAAGATGGAGGAGAGGTAATTGTTGAAATTGTTGGAAACCCGATTGAAGGAATCTAAACAACTCATTTGTACTGCGTGTCCAATGGGATGTTCACTTCAAGCTGAAAAAGATGGAGAGAAGATAATGGTTACTGGGGCAAAATGCAAGCGAGGAAGCCAATATGCCCAAGACGAAATGACCAATCCAAAAAGAACTGTAACAACTACAGTAATTATTCAAAATGGAGAAATTCGGCGGCTTCCCGTTCGAACTACCAAACCCTTTCCACTTCGACGCATTTCTGAGTTAATCAAATTTCTTTCGACTATAGAAGTTAAAGCGCCTATTAAAATTGGTCAGGTTATTGTTACAAATTGTTTAGGAGAGGGTGTTGATATTATTGCCACTCGTTCTATCTCTTGTCGATCCTACAAAATACAGTGATGAGTGAGCCGTGAAGAGTAAAAAATGAAAAAGAAATCCACTCCGTCACTTGGTGATATCCCTCCGAAAAAGAGGAATTTTTTGAAAGGTCTTTCCTTATTTGATTTTTTATTCCCCTCTGGGGAGGAGTGTAGGGGCGGGTTACAAGATTTGCTTTATTTTCATTGCCATTTAGGCTTTATGGCATAACGATCTTTCAATTTTAGGAATTTTAATCAAATATTTCTTGAGAAATTTCCCACCATATTTCCTCCTCTTACCCCTTTATTACCCAAATTTTTGAACTTTTTAATATTTTTTCCTAATTTGACAGACAATAAATTATTCGATATAAATATAGCAGTTTTATTATTGAGAAATAGAAAATGAGAAATTTCTCATAAATGATTAACTTTACTTTTCATTAA
>JAGPGC010000161.1 GCA_018056205.1 Candidatus Atribacteria bacterium
GGAATGGGCTGTTTCTCAAAGAGATCCTGAACCTGGAGAAGATGTTCCCATCGCCCTTGAAAATGGGCCTTGGGCACGAAATTTTGATGTACTAACCAATCTCTACGGATTACCAAACTATACCGAGATCGATCCAACGCCTTTTGTAGCAATCTTCTTTTTCGCCTATTTCGGAATTTGTTTAGGTGATGCCATTTATGGCTTGATTGTCGCATTGATTAGCTTCTTAGCTCCTAAATTTATTCAAATGTCGGATTCCTCAAAGCGATTTTTCCATATGTTAGCCTGGGGTGGAATTGCTTCGTTGGTATTTGGAGCACTCACTGGTTCCTGGATGGGTGATACTTTTGATTACCTTCCAACTTTTTTAAGTTTCCTAACCGTTATTAAGAATAAGCTTATGATTATCAATCCCATTAATAATCCTCTGCCTATGATCATCGTTTCGATTATTATTGGAATAATTCAAATTATGATTGGTCTTTTGATTGCTTTTGCCAAAGAATGGAAAAGAAAAAATTACCTGGATGCAATTTATGATAAATTGGGTTGGTTTCTTTTTATTTTATCCATTGTCTTCTATATTTTAGCTATAGCAATGTTTCCCATTTTAAAAAACTTTGGGCTTTGGTTTGTCATCGCTACCGCTCTGTTCTTGGTTGGAACCCAAGGACGCCGTCAAAAGAACGTTATTTTAAAAATTTTCAGCGGTTTATACAGTCTTTATGGTATCACTTCTTATTTAGGCGATGTTCTTTCGTATTCACGTCTTTTTGCCTTGGGTTTAACCACTACCATTATTGCTATGTTAGGTCGTACCATTGCTGGTTTATTCGGTTCTTCACCATATTTTGGTTGGATTATCTGGATCGTTATTTTTATCGGTTTTACTATATTTAATATTCTAATGAGCGGATTAGGAGCTTTTGTTCATTCTGCCCGTTTAAATTACGTTGAATTTTTCACAAAATTTTATGAAAACGGTGGAAAGCCTTTTCAGCCATTCCATTATAAAACTAAATATATTAAATTTACCGAAGATTAATTTTGTATTTTGGTTTTATAATTTCTTTCTAAATTAAGCAAAACCATCCGGTAATCACAACCGGGTTATTAAGGGAGGTCGTTATTACTATGTTCATTGATGGAGTAGCATTTGCTTTATTGGGTTCTGCCCTTGCAATCGGTTTAGCAGGAATTGGATCAGCTTTGGGAGTCGGAATTGCTGGAGAAGCCGGAGCTGGAGTCATGACCGAAGATCCAAATAAATTTGGACAGGTCCTTCTCCTCCAAGCTCTCCCTGGAACCCAGGGTATTTATGGTTTACTTTCGGGATTTTGGGTACTTTTAAAACTTGGACTTTTTGGCGGAACTCCAGTCGATGTAACTACAGCTCAGGGACTACAAATACTTTTCGCCTGTTTACCGGTTGCCATTGTCGGATTACTTTCTGGAATATCTCAAGGAAAAACATCAGCAGCTTCAATAGGTTTGATTGCCAAGAGACCTGAAGAAACTGGTAAAGCTATCATTCTCCCTGCAATGGTAGAAACCTATGCAGTTTTGTCATTACTAGCTACCATTCTTCTTCTCAACTCCATCCAATTATAGGAGCGATTGGTTATGTCTTTTGAAGATATATTAAACAAAATCGAGCAAGAAGCTAAACGACGACAAAAAGCCATTTTACAAAATGCTCGCCTGGAAGCCGAGAAAAAAATGGAAAGTGCCAAAGTTGAAACCAAACAGGAATGTGAACAGCTTATCCAGCAACGTACTAAAGAAGCCCAATTATTAGTACAACGCAGTCTTGCCGATGCAAAACTGAAAGGGAGAAATATTATTGGGAAAATAAAAACTGAAGCTTTCCAAAAAGTACAAAAAGAAGTCACTGCTGCACTTTCAGAAAAGATATCTCAATCTCCAAAAAAATGGTACACCAAAATAATTTTAAGTTACTCAACAACTAAAAATGAAGAAATCCTCATGGCTCCTAACGAAGCAAATACATTAGGTGTAAAATTCATTAACCAATTGAATCAGGAAAATAAGACTTCTTTTCGATACGGTGGTGTAACCCAGGAAATTGCAACCGGAATGTTACTTAAAAAAGGTGGTATGATTTTAAATCTAAGTTTAAATTCCCTTTTAGAGGATATTTTCCGGCAAACTGAAAGTCAAATATCCCAAATGCTTTTTAAAGGAATTGTGAAATGACCACACTTCAAAAGAAAAAATGTCCAGCGAACGCTATTTCCTATACTTATATCATCGGGAGAGTTCGTGCTTTAGAACGAGGTGTTCTCAACAACCACTTGCTGGAAAATGCCTTAAAAAGCGAAGACCTCGAACAGGCTTTACGAGTCCTGTCAGAACTTCCTTATATTAATGAAGTACTCCAAAACACTGCTAAAAATCCTAACGCTATAGATCAAGCTTTAACTGAGCATTTTTGGGAAACTCTTAATGAAATTATTAAAAATAAATCCATTGCGCCGATTGGGACTTTTTTCCAAATAATGGTGGATTTTAACGACCTTAAGTTAATTATGAAACGTCATCTATCAAAATCAACCAATGAAAAGGAATACCCTGCTAGTTTTGAATGGAAACGTGCCCTCCGCTTTGTTACCGGTGAAAGAAATGAATATCTCGACGATGTTTATCGGAAGGCCATTGACGAAGCACTGGCTGGATATGAAAATTTCCATAATGCTCAGTTGATTGAAAACATTCTGGATCGCTACTTTCTAATGGAAGTAAAATACTTAGCTGATAAGTATGAAAGTAAAGTAATCAAGAATTGGTTGATTGTTTATCTTATATTTGCTTATCTTCGAGCTGCTCTTCGAGCTAAATTTCAACAAACTAAGATTGAACTCTTCCGGTCAATTTACTTTGAAAACCCCTATGTTCGTTTCGAAAGTCTTGCTGAAATCATAAACGGAGCAGATGAAAAAGCTGTGGAAATTATAATTCATCACGGGTTTCGAGATCTTCTTCCCCATGGAGTTGAATATAAAAATGACCCGTGGTTTATAGCCGAAATTGAAAAAAATATGGATAATTATCTAATGAAGTTTCTTAGACCATACCGAATTCAGGCATTTGGACCGGAACCGG
>JAGPGC010000163.1 GCA_018056205.1 Candidatus Atribacteria bacterium
TCATTAATCCGGCAGCCATTCCCCCTAATAAAGCAAGTAAGATACACAAAAAAAATGGAAAACCAAGAATATACATTTGTCCAACAATTAAACCGGAAATAGCCATTATTGTCCCTATGGATAAGTCAAATCCACCGCTAATAAAAACAATGGTTTCTGCAATAGCCAACATTCCGAGTTCGCTCATGCGTTTGAGAACTGAAAGCAAATTATTATAGGTTAAAAAAGTGGGAGACAAGAAAGAAAGGAGCAAGATAATTCCAACATTAACCAGAATGAGAATTAAGATCGATCGTAACTGTTCACTTCCTGGTTTCATAAGGCCCTCCTATTGCTGCGGAGTTGCCGGAAAGAATCCATCGAAATGGCTAATATTATGAGAATGCCAGTTACCAAACCTTGCCAATAGGGATCAACGGAAAGCATGGTCAAACCAGCTAAAATTAAGCCCATCAAAACCGATCCGAGGAAAGACCCTAAAATGCTCCCTACTCCGCCAGTTATACTGGTACCACCAATAACCACCGCCGCAATAGCATTCATTTCGTATCCGATACCGGCCTGAGGTTGGATAAAGCCGCTTCTCCCAACAAAAATAAGACCGGCAAATGCCGAAAGAACACCACTGATAGCATAAACAGCAATCTTGTATTTTTGTACTGGCACACCAGAATAAATCGCTGATTGCTCGCTGCCGCCTATGGCATAAATATTTCGGCCAAAACGAGTAAAAAGGGTGATATATATGAAAAGAATAACCGTACCGAGCAAGAACAAAAAAGGTGTTAAACCACGGCCAATATATAAAAACTGGGAAGGTATGGGAGTTATATACTTTCCTTGCGTGACAATCATAGTTATTCCCCGGTAAATATTCATAGTCCCCAGGGTTATGATCATTGCCGGTACTGCAATGCGGGTAATCAGGAATCCATTCACTAACCCCAGGATCAATCCCAATCCAAGCACCAAGGGATAAACCATCCAAATTGATCTCCCATCGGGAATTCCCATCCCTCCAATACTTATGGCAAATGATAAAATCGAACCAACCGAAAGATCAATACCAGCAGTTAGGATAGCAAGAGTCATCCCCATGGATAAGATTCCTACCACAGCTATCTGCCGTGAAATATTCACAAAATTCCTTGTTGAGAAAAACCCTGGAATGAAAATAGAGAATACAATTAACATGCCTAATATATAAAGGAAAATGGGTAACTCACGGAAATTACGAAGTAGCCCACGTTTTTCCTGAATATTCTGTTCCAGCGGAGCATTCATAGCGACGAACCCCCTGTTAGCGCTGACATCACCTTTTCTGGATTCGCTTCTTTTTGAGTAAATTCTTTAACAATTGACCCTTCTCGCATACAATAAATGCGGTCAGAAATACCCAATATTTCAGGAAGCTCCGAGGAGATAAAGACAATTCCCTTCCCTTCAGCGGTCAGATCGTTCATAATTTTGTAAATTTCATATTTTGCTCCAACATCAATACCGCGCGTTGGCTCATCAAAAATCAACACTCGAGCATTGGTGAGAAGTAATTTGGAAATGACAACTTTTTGTTGGTTACCTCCGGACAAAGTTTCTACTACTTGATCCCGGCTAAAAACCTTAATTTTTAACTTTTCAATCAATGAATCAACGATATTTTGCTCTTCTTTCCTTTTTACAAACAGATAGTGGGAAATTTTCTTGATAATGGGAAGTGAAATGTTCTCCCTTACCGATAAAAGTAAAATGAGGCCTTCCCGTTTTCGATCTTCAGAGAGATAGACCAGACCATGAGAAATGGCTTCGCGAGGATGATAAAAAAGTTTTCTCTTTTGATTAAATATTTCGATTTCACCACCATCTGGACAGGCTGCTCCAAATAAAGCCTTGGCTAATTCAGTTCTTCCCGAGCCTATCAGTCCGGCAAAGCCAACTATCTCTCCAGCATGGACTTGAAAATTGATATCTTTGAATTCTCCAGCTCGGGTTAGTCCTTTTACTGACAGTAATAAATCTCCTTTTTGGGCAGTACGGGGCGGATACATCATGTTAAGCGATCGTCCAACCATCATTCGAATAACCTCGGGAGGAGTAGTAACCTTTTTCAGGCCAGTGTGAATATGTTTTCCATCACGTAAAACAGTAATAGCATCACATATTTTAAAAATTTCTTCCAACTTATGGGAAACATAAAGAATGGTAATTCCCTTACTTTTGAGAGTGCTGATGACCGAAAACAAATTTTGGATTTCTCTTTCGGTAAGAGAGGAAGTAGGCTCATCCATGATTAGAATCTGGGTATTTAAAACCAAAGCCTTGCTAATCTCTACAATCTGTTGATTAGCAACTGAAAGATTACCAACTTTATCACGAGGAGAAAAGGAAGCATTGAGTTCGTTTAAAACCTGCTGACTTTTTTTGTCCATTTCGGTTCGGTCTAAGGCTCCGGCAAAACCAACCGGTTCCCTACCTAAAAATATATTTTCTGCCACTGTGAGTTCTCTTACTACAGTTAATTCTTGGAATATCGTTGCTATACCCTTTTTTTGTGCTTCATGAACCGAACTTATCTGGAGCCGTTGATCATCAATAAATATATCTCCTTCATAATCGATGTAAATCCCAGAAATAATTTTAATCAAGGTGCTTTTCCCAGCACCGTTTTCTCCCACTAAACCATGGATAGTACCAGAGTCGATTTGAAAAGATATATCGTCGAGGGCAATCACTCCTGGAAATGATTTGGAAACATGATCAATACGAATCATCGAGTTCCACCTTCATTCCTTGTTGCAAAATCATTTTGGACCTATTTTAATATAGTTGTAAAAAAACGAACCAGAAGGCTATAAAGATATTTTTATAACCTTCTGGTATGAATAAACAATTTTAGAATCCGAAGGTATCAACGTTTTCCGGAGTTAATAGTGTGTCAGGAACATAGGAGAATCTTGCTTCAATATCAGTAACTGGCACTCCAGCCCAACCGTAATCGTTGCCTGGAACTGGGAGAACTTTGTCTTTAGTGAGATAATCGTAAGTTATTCGTACCCCTAAGTAGGTCATCTTGGCGGAATCCAGCGCTAATCCACCTTTTACGATCCCTTTCTTGACG
>JAGPGC010000018.1 GCA_018056205.1 Candidatus Atribacteria bacterium
TTTTCTTTATGCTTTCAACAAAGATTTTTATTTCGATCAACCTTTCCGAGCTCTTCCCGAAGCTAATGGGATGATGGGAAGCACGCCAGATGGTGGTCGGGTCATGATTGCCAACTTTTCAACGCCAGAAAAATACCAGCAATTTCTTGGAGAATATGATCGTCGGGTCGAAAATGGGGAATACCAGATCCACGGAACCAGCCAATTTGATATCCAAGGAAATCCAGCAAAAATAACTCTTTACTCATATTTATTTCAGGGTCAAAAACGAGCAGAACTTCTTGCTGTTTATGAAGGTACTTTAGTGGTTATTTCGGTGCAGCTTCCTGCCGAAAACTATCAAGCTGCCCAAGGTTGGCTTTTACCTCTTTTTAAAAACATAATTTGGAAAAAAGAGGAGACCTTGCCTGCATTTTCTCCGGCTATTCAAACAACACCTTCAACTCAAATTACGGCAACTCCTCAACCAACTGAACCATTGCAACCAACTGCTTCTCCTCAGATCAGTTCCGATGACCTTTCAATAGAAGCTGCTAGTCTAATTGAGCAGGATGAATATCAAAAAGCTATACCTCTTTTAAAACAAGCTATTTCAATTCAACCGGATTTTGGTTTTGCTTATGGACAATTAGCTTATTGCTATATTCAATTAGAACGTTTTCAAGAGGCTGTTGATGAATTATCCAGTAAACTAATTCCTAAAAAAGAATATTCCACAGCTTATAATCTTGTGGGCTTTGCATACGAAAACCTCGCTCATTTGGATGAAGCGCTGGTTGCTTACCAAAAAGCTGTTGAATTAGATCCAAATTATGTTGATGCCTATAGCAACATGGGGTTTGTATACTTTGACCAGGAACAATATCAAAAAGCTGTGGATGCCTTTAAAAAAGCTGCTGAATTAAAACCCGGTGACCCGGTTATATTCAATAACCTTGGTTTTTCCTATGAAAAACTGGGTCAATATGATGAAGCAATGCAAGCTTATCAGGAAGCCGTCCGCGTCAAGCCAGATTACATCAAAGCTCATGCCAACATTGGATATCTATACTTTGACCAGGAACAATACCAAAAAGCTGTGGATGCCTTTAAAAAATCCCTTGAATTAGAACCTAGCGACCCAGCTATTCTCAATACCCTGGGTTTATCCTATGAAAATCTAAAACAATATGATAACGCTATTCATGCTTATCAGGAAGCCGTCCGCATCAAGCCAGATTACGTGAATGCTTACAATAATCTTGGAAATCTTTTTTTTGATCTGGGTCAATTTCAAAATGCTCTTGATAACTATAAAAAGTCTCTAATTTTAGACTCAACCAATCCTTACAATTATTATAATCTCGGTCTCTGTTATGAAAATCTAAAACAATATGATGATGCTATTTTAGCTTATCAGAAAGCCATATCTATTAAGCCAGATTACGTGAATGCTTACACCAATCTCGGAGTTCTTTACTATAACCAAGATCAATCCGAAAAGGCCGTAGAAGAGTATAAGAAATCTCTCGAATTAAAGCCTGATAATCCCGATATCCATTACAACCTCGGCCTTGCCTATGAAGATCTTGAACAATATGAAAACTCTATACAAGCATTTCAAGAGGCCAACCGCATTAAACCTGATGATTATGACACTTATAATAGTCTTGGTCGTGTCTACAATTTAATGGAAAAATACCAGGAAGCTCTTGAATCCCTTCAGAAATCGATAGAGCTCAATCCTAAAAATCATTATGCCTATTATAATCTTGGCCTTGCCTATGAAGGCCTTGAACAGTATGAAAACGCAATCAAAGCTTACCAAGAAGCTATTCACATCAAACCCGATTATATCTATGCCTATAATGACCTTGGTTATGTTTATTATTACCTTGATCGAAACCAAGAAGCAGTGGAGATATTGCAAAAAGCCATTAATATTAATCCAGAGGCTGCAACCCCTAATTATTATTTAGGCATTACTTATCTTCAGATGGGTGATAAAGACGCAGCCACAAAACAGTACGAAATTTTAAAGAAAATCGATCAGTCACTGGCTGAAAAGCTACTTAATAAGATTAATCAATAATACAATTTAAAAAGGAGCGGCGATTAAGCCCACCAATGAGTTTTTCGGATATAATGAGCTAAACAAAAAAAGATTAATGAATTTATAATAGAAATGAAAGGAGATGTTTTCATGAACATTGAAGAACTCTCAATTAAAACCATTCGCATGCTGGCTTTGGATACGGTTCAGAAAGCCAATTCTGGTCATCCTGGACTACCATTAGGTGCAGCTCCCATGGCTTATACTATCTTTAAGAAATTTTTAAAGGTTAATCCTAAGAATCCTTTTTGGGTAAATAGGGATCGTTTTATACTTTCCGCCGGTCATGGGTCGGCGCTCTTATATTCGTTACTCTATTTAGTTGGATATGAAAAGATGACCCTCGATGAGCTAAAGAACTTTCGCCAGTGGGGGAGTAAAACTCCGGGGCATCCAGAATATAACCTTGAATGCGGTATAGAGATTACCACCGGACCGTTAGGACAAGGTTTTGCCACTGGAGTTGGAATGGCGATAGCTGAAAGTCATCTGGCAGCCACTTACAATCGACCTGATTTTAATATTGTTGATCATTATATTTACGCTATCGTAAGCGACGGTGATTTAATGGAAGGAGTTGCTGCTGAAGCAGCCTCATTAGCTGGTCATCTTCAATTGGGAAAGCTAATTTACCTATATGATAATAATCATATTAGTTTGGCTTCAGAAACCGGACTGCATTTTACCGAAGATGTGAAAAAGAGATTCGAAGCTTATCATTGGCAGGTATTGGAAGTTGAGGATGGAAATGATGTTGCTGCCATCGAAAAAGCCATCCAAGAGGCCAAAACGGATAAAATACGTCCCAGCTTAATTATGATCACCACTCATATCGGATATGGCAGTCCCAAACAAGATACTTTTGAGGTCCATGGATCTCCACTAAAACCAGAAGAAGCGATTGCTACCAAAAAGTTTTTTAACTGGCCAGAGGATACTCCCTTTTTCGTTCCCGATGAGGTTTTAACTCATATGAGAGAAACCGCTGAAAAAGGATCTCAGGCTGAGAATGACTGGAATGTTCTGTTTGCCGAGTATTCCCAAAAATATCCGGCTGAGGCAGAGGAATTTGACCGGCGCATGAAAGGAATACTACCTGAGAATTGGGCTCAAGACATCCCGGTTTATCCACCTGAGACTAAAAGTATTGCTACCCGCAGTGTGGGTGGAGAAGTAATGAATGCTATTGCCAAGAACTGTCCGTCGTTGATGGGTGGGTCGGCCGACCTTGATCCTTCCACCAACACTGTTCTCAAAGGGAAAGGAACCTTCCATCCCCCAGTTCCGGGAGCAGAGAAAATGCAAGGAGTGGTAGCCGGTCCTTTCGGTTATGCTGGGAGAAATTTAGTATTTGGTGTTAGAGAGCATGCCATGGGAAGCATCCTCAACGGAATGGCGCTCCATGGTGGTATAATTCCTTATGGTGCCACCTTCCTTACCTTCTCCGACTACCTGCGGCCGGCAATTCGATTGGCAGCGCTTTCCAACCTTCATGTCATCTATGTGTTTACCCATGATTCGATTGGGCTTGGCGAAGACGGACCAACTCATCAACCGGTGGAGCATATTACCAGTTTAAGAACTATTCCTAATTTATTAGTCATTCGACCAGCCGATGCCAATGAGACTGCTCAGGCGTGGAAAGTGGCGGTGGAGGCTAAAGGTCCGGTAGCTTTAATTTTCTCCCGTCAGAAGCTGGCTGTTATTGATCAAACTAAATATGCCTCAGCTAAAAGTTTAGCCCGAGGAGCTTATATCCTTGCTGATTCTTATTCGGACACCCCCGATATTATTCTCATTGCAACCGGTTCTGAGGTTGGTTTAGCTTTGAAAGCTTCCGAAAAATTGACTGCTGAGGGAATCAAAGTTCGAGTGGTCAGTATGCCATCCTGGGAACTTTTTGAGCAACAATCGGAGGAATATCGTCATCAAGTACTCCCACCTTCGGTAATGAGGCGAATTTCAATTGAAGCTGGAGTTCCAATTGGATGGGAAAGATATGTTGGAGACCAGGGAGTTATTATTGGAGTGAATAGATTTGGTGCATCAGCTCCTGGTGAGCTGGTCATGGAAAAATTTGGTTTTTCGGTGGAAAATATCATTGATAAAGCAAGAAAATTGTTAGCCAAGTAAAATCCAATCATTGGTGGGCAGGGAGGATAGTATAAAATATTTCTCCCTACCCATTTTTATTTAACCGAGTCTTTATAAGAGGTTATCATCCGATTAAAAAAGTCTTTATACTTTTGCTGATAAACCGCGGTTGGTGCCCAATATATTACAGCATTACCAATGTTGCTATCATAAAGCGAAAAAACTCCTGCTTCAATGCAAAATGTCATCTCGGTTCCTTGAAGGTTTCCCTGTAGTTCGTAACGAGAAATAGTACTATTACCACCATAGGCAGCCACCGCTGGTGCTGTAACATTTTGTTCATCTTTATTTATTACCCTCATATTTGAAACAGTCGAGGAAAGCATTTGAACTATAGCGGCAATATAGTCAGTAGCAGTTGCATACCGAATATAACTGGTGATATATAGTTTAAGAGACACTAAACCACTGGCATCCTCGTTAAAGCTAACCATCCGATTGAAATTATCGGGCATAACCTGCCAGTTTTCTGGGTAATCAATGATTCCTTTACCTACTTGATCCATGTTTCCTACTACATCAATGACATTGTATTTTTTCCAAACTCCAGGAAGCGGTTCCTCTTGAATTTGGTTTTGGTTGGGATTGAGGATTTGAATCTGAGTTTGACCAGGCTGAGGTGCACTTGGAATTGGGAGAGTTGGTTGTTGAGTAGGAGCTGGTGGTTGGGTTTGAGAAAAATCAAGAGTGGGAAGTTGACCTGGAGTTTGGGTAGATGGAGGGGTTGGTTGACTAATTCCCGGAAGGTTGAGAATATTTCCACTATTTTGGGTACTACCAGTTGAGGATATTACTAATAGAAAAAAGCTAATCAAAAGAAGATATCTCCATTTATTCATCTAATCATCCTCCTTTATCAATAATCAATTTATTTTATAAGTTCTAATTTTTTTAAATCTCCCTAAACCCTTTTTCTCTAAATAGGGAAAATAAATAAACCCATCATTGCTTAATTATTACAATATTTGCCGGAAAAATGGTATCAATCCTTTATTTTATTTTTACTCCGGTAATAGCCGACATAATCCAGGATTGTGCAGACTGGTATTCTTCGGTTGGAACGATAATTAAGAGAAGAGCCCCGGTTCCCGAATAGGTAGAAGCTAAAAGAGCATAATTTTTTTGGTTTTGAGTATAGCTGTAAGCTTTTACTTTAGCATCATGATCCCCAACCTTAACCGATATTTCCCATTGCAAGGGCTGACCAGCAACAATCTGGTTGATTTGATCTTGAATATTAACTTCAGGAGGATAATCGAGTACATATAATTCACCGTTGTTTGGGGTGGAATAACGAGTTCCGTATTGAATATCCTGAAGGAATTGCACCCCAGCTGGTGGTGTAAAGAGCAAATGAGAAGTTTCATCGGAAGGTGATATGCTCTGATTGGTTGTGAATAAAGGAAAATTCAAACCCTGAGTGAAAGTTTGAGGGGTTTGATCTCCCAGGGTAGGTACTTTTTCTTTTAGAAATTGTGAGACTTCACTGACAGTTATATTTCCATCTCGGTTGTAATCAGCATTCGAAGTGAACCCATAGAGTTTACTGGCTGATTTTTGTTCTGAAAGTAACACGGTGTCACCGCTTAAAGCATAGAGGAGAGAGAAAGTAAAATACCCAGCCCCGAATAGAGATGATTCGTAAGCACTTTCAGTTGCTGATGATGCTGCCAGCACTACCACTCCAACATTTCGATAAAGATCACGAACGGCTTGCTCCTGACCCAACAACCCTCGCTGATATATATCGACGGCGGCTCCGGAATGGCAGGTATCTAAAATGGTGATCTGTTTTCTGGCTTTGACCCGGTAAAAAAATTCCGAAATCAAGTTGGAGGTAACCATATCTTGTTCGAGTTGAGAGGTATACCGGGGTATAACATATACATCGGCGGGTAAGGCATAGAAGAGGGGAGGATCCCAACCTTCTTGATGGGAACCACCATGACCACTCCAGAAAAACATAACCACATCTTGTTCTTGAGCTTGGCTGATAATAGTATTCATAGCCTCTACTACTTTTGTGCGGGTGGCATCTTTATTGATGAGGAGAACGGGAATAACTTCTTGGTAAAGCATTCCTTTTTGAGTCAACATAGTCTCTACAAACATGATAGTATCATACTGGGGGGCATAGAGATCATTTACTTGAGGATCTTCGTAATCACTCACCCCAACTGCCAGGATATACAATTTTGGTAGGAGTTTTTCTTTATTACAGTGAATAGTGATTTCAGCAGGATTGGATTCGGTATGCTCACGGTTTAAAGCTTTAATTTTAATCTGATTATCACCAGATAAGAGTTTCAAATTGAGGGTCTGGGTCACTTTTTCCTGGTTGAGATTTTCGGTTAACCGGGTGAAGAGCTTTCCATTTAGGTAGATTAATATTTCCTCAATTCCTCCACCCTGATCGATGACTTCAAAGGTAACAGCTGTCATGTCCTCATTAAAAGTCTGATTATCCTGTGGTGATAAAATATTGATCAAGGGAGGTTTTTTGAAGGATTCTATTTGTACCCGAGGATGGATCTGTTCTTCCTCGATTATTTCTTGATCAGTCCGGGTTTTTGCTATAATTTCTTGAACAAGATAGGGGCGATAGAATTCCTCAAAAAAACGGGAAGCTGGATAAAATAAGGCTGTGCTATTCTTTCCCTGATTGAGGTGCCACCCAATGAGCTCATCAGCTCCTTCGCTGGCATCGAAATATCCTTGAGGTGTCCAGACTGCCCATTGGTTGTGATCGGGTAGCAGGAAGGCGCCAAATAGTTCCCGGCCATCTTGTAAACGATACCAGTGAAGAGTGCCATCCCCATAAGCGGCGACAACTTTTAAACCGTCATGAGAGATATTGACTCCCCAGCAAGCTCCGGGAGTGCGAAAATGCCATTTTTCTTGTCCATTTCGGTCCCAACAGCGGAGATACCATTCGGTTCCCAAGACCACCCACTGACCATCGGGTGAAATGGCTAAACTTCGACACCGTTCATTGGGCTTAAGTGAAACAGGTTTTCCATTGATTCGAGGCAAATATTCATTCCACCAACCGGTAATAATAAGACCGGGTGATTTGGTTAGTGGAGAATGAGAATCGATCATCGGTTGGCTGGTATCAAGAAAGCGTCGTTCAGATATGGAGAACCGAAAAGGTTGGGAGGCTTGGAAAGGGAGAATTTCTATGGTTTTTCCATCCGAACTTAGAGAAAAGTGTTCAACTGCTGCTCGAAAATCAAGAAACGGAGATTGATGATGAAATTCTTGTTTCCCTGAAGCATCGAGTTTTCCCCAGGCAGGATCGTTGGAGGCATAAATCAACCCACTGAAGTCAACGGTGGTCAGAGTCATCAGAGTATTGCCAGCGACGGGGATGGCAACTGCTGAACCTCGACCGGCATTTGACCATCGCACTAAGCTTACTTGGTCTTGTAAGTGGAAACGTCCTCCGGCATAAAGGTTAAGTGATTCTCCATCACGCGACCAAGCAACCAAGGGGAGATTGCCGTTATCAATCTGACTACAATCGGGTGAGAAAAGATGGGCTAAATCGGGAATTGAATAGACATCTACTCGAGGGGAATCAAAAAAGCCAACGGCTGCTTGATTTCCATCAGGAGAAAATGCTACTGAATGAGGCCGGTTTGAACCCGAAAGGTTGATTTTTTTTATTAAGGTTATCACTCCATTTTCATCGATTTGATATAAACGAAGGGTTCCATCAAAGCTAGCGGTTATGATCTGGTTGTTTTTATTCCAATCGAGACCCAATGCGTCTTCTTCGCCATAATCAAGGTCTTTTGAAACGAGTGAATAATCTTCGGTACTATAAATTCGGAGCCCAGAACCTTCGGCACCAAGGGCCGCTAAATACTTTCCTTCAGGAGAATATTGAACTTGGGTAATGGAAGCGGGAAGGCCGGTCATGGTTCCTAAGAGGGAGCCACTTTCACGATCAAAAAACATCATGACTTCAGTTTCTTCCCAAACACCGGCGATACTTCCACAGGCAATGGTATCACCTTCTGGAGAAATCGCTACAGCAGTTATTTCACCATCAATGCCATCACCAATGGGTGGTCGAATAACTTTCAATAAACGCCCAGTTTCTAATTCCCAGACTCGGATGGTTTTATCGTCGGAGGCTGTAACTACAAAACGTGACCATTCTCTATCGATAGCCACGCTATTGATGGCTGCGGTATGCATATCGGTATTGATTCGGAAGATTGGTTCCTCCGGAGGTTCGGTGAAAAGCTTTTTGGCAATTTCACGAGCCATCTCGGGGTCGAGCGCTTTTAAAATGAAATATTCTTTTTTTGCTGATTCAAGGTCATCATTGATTAAAAAAGCTAAGGCTAAATTGGCATGAAAGATATCACTATTCGGTTCAAGACGAATTGATTCTTGAAAAGATTGGATAGCTTGGTCGGTTTTTCCTACCTGTAGGTAAGCTTGACCAAGCTTGGAATGAGCTAAAGCCCAATCTGGCTGTAATTTAAGAGCATTTTCCAAAGCGTTGATTGCTTCTTGATATTTTCCCTGGTCGTAAAAGGATTGACCCCGGTTTAAATAATCCTGGGCTTCATCGGCATAAACCGAGAAAGATATTGATAAAAAAAGTATGATAATTAGAAATGGAATAAATCGATGGCGCACACTAAACCACCTCCTTTTTTGATGGTTTATACCGTTGAACCATTTGTGGATTATATTAATCAAGCCCCTACAAAAATTGGTTAAAAAGAATGTAGGGGCTCAAATTAATGGTATCCTTAATTTACCTTAATTGAATTCCGGTAATCGTTGCTATCATCCAAGATTGCGAGGCATTATATTGATCGGCTGGTATAACAATAATAACCAAAACCGGTGTTCCAGGATATGAAGAAATAAGCATGGCATAATTCATATTATTTTGAGCAAAGCTGTAGATTTTAACCAGGGCTTGTCGATTACCAGCATTCAAAGTAGTTTCAGCTTGATAACTTTTACCGCTAGCTAAACCACTCATGGTGTTTTGAGCTTCCATTTCTGATGAGAACTTCATTACATAGATTTCACCATTATTTGGACTGGTAAATACCACACCATTTTGTATATCCTGTTTTTTCACTGAACCTGAAGGCAGAGGAATAGTAAATAAACCAGATGGATCCTGGTACCAGTTACCAGTTGAAGGCTGTTGAGGAGTAGGTGAGGTATAGGTATCCGCTGGAGGTAGAGAGGTTGTTGGTGGAATTGGTTGGGGTCCAGTCGTTCCCTGAACCGAGACAGTGGAAAGTGCCTGAAGGAAAGTGGCTTCCAAATTCGGGAAATCATTCACTGAACTATAAAAGAGGAACGAATAGGCATTGTTCCCAAGAATAGTAAGAATCGCCATAGCTTTAAGTTGCATATTATCCACGGTAAAGAGAAAATCATGGCGCAAGGCGGGAAGACCTAATAAACTGGTATCAATGGTTTGTTGAGGAATATATCCATTAAACATAGGAGGTTTTAATTCATTTTGTTGAATATAACTGAGATAACCCCTAAGGTCGAGAGGAGAAGGAAGGGTTTCAAGAAGTACTATATATTCAGCTATTACTATATTCTGTTGATTGGCTAGTTGATAGTAACCGATTTGGCTTGGATCTTCGGTAGGTTGAGGAATCCAACCAGGAGGAGGGTTGACAATTAGACTTTGAGGAGTGGAAGTTATGGTTGGAATTGTAGTAACCAACGGTGTTGGCTGAGGAATTGATGTGACCTGAGGAGTTGGTGTGGTAATCGGAGTTAGAGAGGGCTCGGGAATAGCAATCATAGGGGTGGGAGTAATGGGTACTTCGGATTCAGTGTCAGGAGACGATTCTGGTAAAAGAGTATTTTCGGGAAGAGCTGTTGATTCAGGTAGAAGAGACGTATCAGAAACGAGATCTTCTTCTTGGTCCAATTCGGAAGATTTATCATAAAAGAGGTCAACATTAAAATAAAATTCACGAGTCTCACCGGTCTCTGGATTTTTAGCAACAATGAGATCGTATCTTTTGCCATCTTTTTCAACTAATGATTGCGAATCTTGCTCAAAACCCAAGACATCTAAAACATCATATTCTTCCCTAATATCAATCACGGTCATCGCCGTTTCCGGACTTTTACCATCTCCAGATTTGATGATCGAATCAACTAAACCAAAAAAGACATCTTCATGAAATTTTTGCTTTTGGGTATCACCTAATTTTCCATAAACCTCAGAAAAAATATAATGGGTCATAACCCTTAGATAATTCATATCTAATATCGAATTTCCTATTTGTAGGGCTTCTTCGTATTTGCCGCTTTTATAAGCTTCCCACATTTGATCTTCTTGGTCTCGAAGCTCATTCATTATACGATAAGGATTGTAATCAGGAAGCTGAGTAGAAAGTACTCGCAATTCGGCGAAATTGACACTGACATCACCATTTTTCAGTCGATCGAGGAGAGTTTGATAATTGGCGGATGGATTGTCTTGGGGGTTGCCTGGAGCAGTAAAAAAAGCAAAAGCTATTGAGAAGATTAATAAAAAGGAACAAAAGCGAAAGACTCTTAACTGGCTTGGCATTTTATTACCCTCCTTACAGTTCAAAGATAGATTTTATTTATGGTAATTTGTCTTTAAATTTTCAAATAATTATATCATTCCACTGGTTAAAAACAAAAAAGGAGCCTCCATTTTAAAAAATTTTTTCAAATTTGCTCGTTAAAATTTTAAAGAATGAGTTATTTATAACCCACCCCTACGCCCCTCTCAAGAGGGGAATAAAAAATCAAACAATGAAAGGCTTTTCAAACAATTCCCCTCCTGCGGAGGGGTGTCGCTTGCGACGGGGTGGGTGTAGTTTATTCCGTCATTCTGAGCGGTGCTTTCCCGCGTGAGAATCCCATCAACCCCCTCCGTCATTCAGACTGTGTCACAATTTTTTTTAAACCAAGATTAACAGTAATGTGGAGGGCATAATGTACTTTTTAGCATATATCTATTATAAAATACTAATATTTAATTAAAATAACAGCATAAGTGGAGATAAATAATTTACAGATTAATTGTGACACAGTCTGATTCTGAGCGGTGCTTTCCCGCGTGAGAATCCCATCCTTTAAAAAAGACAAAAGATGATACCCTCACGGCTTCGAAATACGAAGCCTCAGGGTGACGGCTAGGTGGTTAGCTGAGACCCTAAGGGCTTCAGAATACGTATCCTCAAGATGACGGCTGCGTCATCAGATGAGATCCTCACGCCTTCGGACTGCGAAGGCTCAGAATGACAGCATTTTTTACTCTTCATCGATCACTCATTTCTTGTTACTGCACTAACTGGATAGACCTTCATGTTGCTTTTAGCCGCACCACATAAGGATAAAAACCCAATAACAGACGAATATATAATGGGCGAACACTTAGGTTCGCCCCTACAGTTTCCTCACCTTGAATTTGTTTTATTATTTGATATATTTATCAATTTTATATTTGTAGGGGCAGACCTGAGTGTCTGCCCAATTTGATGCCCTTCTTCCATTCTCCTGCTCGACCCTTAATTGGGTTTACTGGATAGAATATTACCGAAAAGTGATATAAAATAAAAAAAATAGAATTAGGAAGGTTTTGTAAAATTGCCATTAGAAATTTACCATTATAAAAGATTAAATGATGTCCAGGAGTATATTAATAAATTAACTTCAAAAATACCTACTTCGATTATTATCGTTCCCTCCTTATCAGATAAGGATGAATTTCAAAAGATAGGTACCTTTACTGAATCCAAAATTTATCAACTGAGTGATTTGTATATTGAAATTCATTCATTATTGAATAGTCAAATCAAAATACCACCGAAAAGAAGAGAAATCGATCATAGTATCAGCTGGTTGATGGTATATAATCTCTGGAAAGAATTGCTTGAAAAGACCAAATCCATCGAAGTACCAGAAGGTTTGCGAAAGGTAGAATGTGTTACTGACATTTTGCAAAGCATGCGCGAGCTTCTCCGTGAAGAAGTAAGCTGGAGCGATTTTAACCGATTCATGGGTTGTAATGATTGTTACCAAGAATCTCTTTGTAGTCAAATCCAAGATCCAACCAGTTGGTTGTGTTGGATTTACCGAAAGTATCTCGAGGAATCTAAACATTATCAATTCTGTGATAATTTGCAAATTCCAGGTTTAACTGCGGATCTTATAAACCAAGCCTGGCCTAATGACCAGTTCCAAGATTGGTTTAGTAAAAATATTTTCATTTTTATTGGTTTTTTTCAATTCACTCCAGGACAAAATCGCTTACTGCAATGTTTAAGCTCTAACCATGGTCAAGTTTATATTGTCAAACCTTGGTGTGGAATCCCTCAATTTGATGAAGAATTGCTTTCCCAACTGGTAAATCATGAACCTCTCATGTTAAAACATGATCCGGTTCCAATTTATGAAATTGCCGCAGGAGATGCTCGGCATCAATATGAAACCATAGCTCGAGAGCTGGCTTTGTGGTCTATTGAGAAAGGTCAGCTTGCAAAAAGGGGGGAATTCCCAAGTTGGGATAACATCCTAATGATCATTCCTTCCCAAAGAAGAAAAACTTTTCAAGAAGTGTTTCAAAGATATCAAGTTCCCTTTCAATTTCTGCAGGGATTTACGGCTAATGAATCCCCTTTATGGGAAATCCTTAACCGGTTACGAAGAGCTGGTCAAAATAACTGGCCAAACGAGGAAACTCTTCATCTTTTGACCGATCCATTACTGGGAAAAATAGACCTTTCGGTTAAAGAGGCTTACCTGTTATCACCGCGGGGAATTGAAGGTTGGAAAAATTTTCTAAAAGATTCTCCACAAGCTTTACATAAATTTGACCAATTAATAAGTACTTGGCGAGTTATTGAATCCTGTCGAACACCACAGGATATTTATCGAGCCCTTCACCAAATTTTTGTGAAAACCTTCAATCCCTCAATCAATGCTTCAAATCTATCAGGATACGATCCATTTCGGGATATATCAGTTAGTATGGTGACATCATTTTTGATGGAAATTGAACAAAAAGTTCTACATTTTTCTGAAGATGAGCTTTTGGTATCGTTTGTCAATCAGATCGAATTTACTTCATCCGAAGAGGTATTTGGATTTTTAGAGGCTTGGGTTCAGCACGCTACCCTTCGTCCACCTCTTGTTGAGAAGGGCTCTCTGAAGGTTTATCTCGATTCCCCCCCCGCATTAACCGAATCATTGGTAGTAGTTGTCACTGATATAATTTCAGCTTTTTGGCCTGGGAGTATACCTGGTTCTCCTTTTTTGGAAGATGAACTGAAAAAAAAATGGAATCAAAATCCTGACATAAACCCAGCAACCCTTCCTACTGTTCACCGAAAGAGAGATGAAAAAAGAGCTCTATTTCGACGGCTCATTGCCACTGGGTTACAATGTGCTATTGTGGCCTATCCCTTACAAGATGAAAAGGGACGACCAACCCTAATTTCTCCCTATTATGATGATATGTTTACTGGTGATGATCCTTGGGCGGAGAAAATAGTCTCTTTC
>JAGPGC010000164.1 GCA_018056205.1 Candidatus Atribacteria bacterium
CTCCATATACTATCAAACGTCAGGGAATCCAATACCAGATTGAATCAAAGCAAGAAATTATCACCGTTGGTGGAGTAGTTATTATCCCTGAGTTTCAACCAGTTTTTTCTTTTCCAATTCCCAGCGAAGTAAACGATACTCGAAAGGTTCTTTTTCTTGAAGATTTTAAAAATAAAGTACCAATGTTGAATTTTAGGAAACAAACAGTAGTTTTTCTAGTTCCGGAAGTCATGGTTCCAATTGATAACTGGTCAACCCTTTATAACTTGTCTCAAATTTTGGTTGAAAGAGACCAAGCTCAGGTATTCATCCTTTGTCGGGAAGCTGTTGTTGCCGGTGATGGCCTGGAGAGCAAATACCGATCCAGCCGAAAATCTGGTGTTTTAATCGAAAAAATTGATTTTTCAAATTTAATACTTCAACCTTCTCTTGATATGAGAGGGAGCTGGATCAGCTTCATTACCGAAAGGGATGGGATTTACCAAAAATTCCTATGTGACTGGTTGATTAAGGTTCCAGGTAAAAAAGCCCTTCCTTTTGATTTATCAATGATATTTACTAGTGATCGTTTAATTCCTTTTTTGATTCAACCCGAAAATATCAATTTTCCTCTTTATGGTTTGCCTCTCGATGGCTGGTTCCAACTTCCTGACAATAAAGTAACGGTGGACACCCAATATGCCATTCTGGAAATTGAAGAATATCTCCAGCAAGGAATAATTGCTGAGAAGAACCGAGCAGTAGTTGATGAAGAAAAGTGTGTCCTCTGTTTGACCTGTCTCCGAACCTGTCCTTGGAGTGCGATTGATATCGAAGGTTGGTCTAAAAGAAGAAAAGCCAGAATCAATTGGGAACAATGTCATCTCTGTGGTTTATGTGCATCGTCCTGTCCAGCAGGTGCAATCACTATTTTTGGTTTTGAAATGAAAAAAGATGGAAAAAACTACCCCACTTTTGAGGAAAATTAGAAGGGCGATTTAAAATTCAAGTATTTAAATTAATTTCCCTCATTGATTGGAGATTCAGGAGTAGGCCTTCTCATTTTTGTTTAGGAAATATTCTTTTTTTGGAGTGATGGAGATTGAAAATTTTCGTAATCGCTTGTGATAAAAGTGGATATCCAGCGATGCTTAAATTAACCACCGAAAGCTTGACTAGTCATGAATTTATCAGCATAACCAAGGTACCCTGTCTCGGCTGGGTAAAAGCAAGCGATATTCTTGAAATCTTAGCAGGAGAATGTGACCGGGTTCTTTTGGTGGGCTGTCCAATTGATAGTTGTTTTCATAGAGATGGAAGCCGTTTCGCTCAACATCGAATGAATAGAATCAATCATTTGTTAGATGAAGCTGGTATTACCAAACAAGTTGATATTAGTTTTGTTACTACCGATAAAATTTCCGAATTAAAAAGAATTCTGGATTTGATTCCAGCCACTCCAGTTCAAGAGGAGTAAAATCAATGATTATCGGTGAAAGAAAACCCATACCAGAAATCCTCACTATGCTTGGCGCGTCTAAAAAAGTCCTGGTTTTAGGATGTGGAACCTGTGTGACCGTCTGCCTCAGTGGTGGCGACCAAGAAGCCCAAGAAATGGCAGCCCTTTTAAGAATCAAGGGATATGATACTAAAAGTTTAACTGTTGAACGACAATGCGAATTGGAGTTTATCAATCCATTACGGGAAAGCATTCAGTCGGTTGATACTGTTGTTTCCTTAGCGTGTGGTATAGGTGTTCAGGCTCTTTCCGACCTTTATTTCGAAAAAAACATTTTTCCGGGATTAAATACCACCTTCATGGGAATGCCGGTGAAACAAGGATATTGGGAAGAACGTTGCTTAGGATGTGGAAATTGCATTGTCCACCTTTTTGGGGGAACTTGCCCAATCACCCGTTGCGCCAAAAGTCTCTTGAACGGTCCCTGTGGTGGCTCAAAAGAAGGGAAGTGCGAAGTAAAACCCGACCGTGATTGTGCCTGGCAATTGATTTATGATCGTCTCAAAAAACTCAATCACCTGGATTGGTTGCTCTCTATTCAACCTCCCAAAGACTGGTCAACTTCACGCTATGGAGGACAACGTAAAATGACCCGGGAGGATATATGGCTATGAGCTGGCTAAAACAGGTATTGCATAGTGGTCATTTTGCGGTTACCGCTGAAGTTGGACCTCCTAAGGGAACCGATACCCAAGTAATTAAAAAAAAATGTGATATGCTCAGGGGTTATGTTGATGCCGTCAATATTACTGATAACCAAACCGCAATTGTTCGCATGTCAAGTTTTGCCAGTTGTTTGATTGTTCGTAATCAAGGAATTGAACCGGTTATGCAAATGGTTACTCGTGATCGAAACCGTATTGCTCTTCAAAGTGATTTCCTTGGAGCTTGTGGCTTAGGAATATCCAACATCCTTTGTTTAAGTGGTGACCATCAGAGCCTGGGAAATCATCCCCAGTCGAAAAATGTCTATGATATTGATTCAATTCAACTTTTACAAATCTTTAAAAATATGCGTGACCAAAAAATTTTTCAAAACGGCGAAGAAGTGAAAGGGGAAATTAATGTTTTTTTAGGAGCCGGAGAAAGTCCCTATGCTGATCCTCTCGAGTTTCGCGCTCTTCGCTTAGCAAAGAAAATCGCCGCTGGTGCTGAATTTATTCAAACTCAGGCGATCTTCGATGTGGATATCTTCAACCGATGGATGGAAGAAGTACGTCATTTAGGGCTTCATAAAAAATCATATATTTTAGCCGGAGTGATTCCGGTTAAATCAGCCAAGGCTTTGCAATATATGAAAAACGAAGTACCAGGTGTAGTCATTCCTGATAAATTGATAAGAAGAATGGAAACCGCTACCGATCAGAAGTCTGAAGGAATTGAAGTGTGTATTGAAACTATCCAAAAGGTGGCCAAAATTGAAGGAGTATCCGGAGTCCATATTATGGCCATTGCCTGGGAAAGCATAGTTCCGGAAATTGTACAACGGTCAGGTTTATTACCACGACCGGTAAAAGGAGAGAGCACCTCATCATGAAGGCCGAAAAAAAATTCGATCCTCAATTGAAATATCAAGTAGCGTCGCGCCCTGGAGG
>JAGPGC010000165.1 GCA_018056205.1 Candidatus Atribacteria bacterium
GGTTGAGCCGGGGGATTTTACGCGAGACCTGATCGGCCGCCTACGAGCTCTTTACGCCCAGTAAATCCGGACAACGCTTGCTCCTTACGTATTACCGCGGCTGCTGGCACGTAATTAGCCGGAGCTTACTCCTGAGGTACCGTCAGCGGAATGAGTTATTCGCTCACCCCGTTTTCTTCCCTCAGAACAGGAGTTTACGACCCGAAGGCCTTCATCCTCCACGCGGCGTCGCTGGGTCAGGCTTGCGCCCATTGCCCAAAATTCCTCACTGCTGCCTCCCGTAGGAGTCTGGGCCGTGTCTCAGTCCCAGTGTGGCTGACCATCCTCTCAGACCAGCTACCCGTCATCGCCTTGGTGAGCCGTTACCTCACCAACTAGCTGATGGGGCGCGAGCCTCTCTTCAGGCATGAGCTTCTTAACGAAGCCCACTTTCCTCACTGACCTGGCAGTCAGGGAGCATATGGGGTATTAGCCATCCTTTCGGATAGTTATCCCCCACCGGAAGGGGAGTTACTCACGTGTTACTCACCCGTTCGCCACTCAAATGTCACCTTTCTTACGAAAAAAGACACTCGCGTTCGACTTGCATGTGTTAGGCACGCCGCCAGCGTTCGTCCTGAGCCAGGATCAAACCCTCCGTGATACATCTGTATCACAACCTCTCCTTTGGTAAAAGGAAAGATGTGGGTTGCAATCTCGGCCCGATTGTGGACCGCTTGTTACTTGGAAACTTCTTTTGGAAGTAGGCGGAATATTTACTTTTCAAGGTCCTAATACCATCGGTTTTCTTTCTCACCCCGAGGGCAAGAGATAATTTAACACAGCCTCTAGGGAATTGTCAACTATACATTCCGATTTTTTCTAAATATTTTTATAGGAGAAGCTACTAATTTTCCCCTTTTATTTTAATAATTTAGCCTCTTTTTCAAAATAAAAAAAGAGGGAATTGCGAAATTCGATTTTCATTCCAAAGGTCTAAGGTTGGGTAAAAAACCTTGGTGAGGTACAAACCATGAGGAGGAAGACATAACCGGTGTTTTCCTCGATTAGGGTAAGATAAAGCTAAAAGGAGGTCATCAATCTTTTTTTTACCCAACTGAACCATCCAAATTTCTCCCAAAATAATTCGGACCATTTTATATAAAAAGCCACTTCCAATAATCTGAAAAGACAAAAAGCCCCTTCCAAAATCATGAACTTCAAATTGACGAACTTCTCGAACCATATTTACTACTGAACTCCCCGAAGCACTAAAGGCAGTGAAATCGTGAATCCCAATAAAAAGATTAACACATTCTTTTAATAGTGACCAATCAATTTGGTAATCTCCTGGGTAAAACATATAATTGCGTAGAAAGACCGGAAATTGATTCCCACAATACATCCAATAACGGTACTCCTTACCTGTAGCATCCTTGCGGGCGTTAAAAGATAGTGGTGCCTCCTGCAGATGAACAACCCTAATATCAGTGGGAAGATATGAATTTAATGCTCGGAAAAGAGTTGACATTGTTAAAGTTAATTTTACTCGACAATTGATTACCTGTCCCAGGGCATGAACTCCAGCATCGGTTCGACCTGAGGCATGAAGGGTTACTGGTTGATTCAAAATTGATGATAAAGCTTGAGCAAGAACAGTTTGGACACTACGACGATTGGGCTGACTCTGCCAGCCAAAATAATTGGTACCATCATATTCTACAATCAGGACCAGATTATTATTTTTTGAGTTTATTAATTCATTTTCCTTAACTTTTTTTTGGCTAACAATATTGACTTCTCCACTATCCAACATAGAACTTGATGCTTCCTTTACCAAACCATCAAAGACAAAAGAAGAACCAAGGTAACAAAAATCAAGGTAATGCCTAAAAAAACCATATCAGCCTTTCGCAAAATAAGAACTCGAAGCCGACTCCTACCAATTCCGCCACGATAACATCGTGACTCCATAGCAATTGCCAAATCATCAGCCCGTTTAAAGGAATTAATGAATAAGGGAACCAGTAATGGAATAAGATTTTTAGCACGTTGAATTAAACTTCCTGATTCAAAGTCGGCACCCCTGGCTTGCTGAGCTTTAATAATTCGGTCAGCTTCTTCCATCAAGGTCGGTATAAAACGAAGGGCAATGGTCACCATCATCGCTAACTCATGGGCGGGGAATCCCCACTTTTTAAAAGGACTCATAAGCGATTCGAGCCCATCGGTTAATTCAACCGGTGAAGTAGTGAGAGTGAGCAGGGCGGTACATAAAATTAAGAGACAAAGTCGAACAACGATAAATAAACCACGTATTAAACCCTCACGGGAAATATGGAGAAATCCATATTCCCAAATATAATCGCCGGGTGTAAAAAAAACTTGTAATATTAGAGTAAAAGCTAAGAGGATAAGGATTGGTTTTAAACTTTTTCCAATATAGGAAATTGGTATTCGGGCAGTAATATTAAGTAATATAATGAAACTCCCGATTAGAAAAAAGGATACCCATTCCTTCACTATAAATAAAATAATGATAAGAATGGCTGAGACCAGGATTTTTACCCGAGGATCCAGCCGGTGGATGGGTGATTCAATTGGTATAAACTGTCCAATTGCAATGCTCTTCCCCAGCATTTTACTTATTCCCCGCTTTTAATATTTTTTTTTCAATTTGTTCGGATAACTCTTGGGCAGTTAAAATCCCTTTTTCAATATCAAATCCTTTTTCCCGAAGTAATTCAGCGATTCGAGTGGTAGTAGGTGGTTTTATTCCATATTTTTCCAAAGTTTCTCCTTGGGAAAAAATCTGTCGCACCGAACCATCCAACCCAATGGTTCCTTGGTCCATTACAATAATTCTTTCAGCTATCAGGGCTAAATCATCCATGCTATGTGAAACGAATACTAAGGTTGTTCCACTTTCTTCTCGAAGATTTTTCAACTTCTTGAGGATTAATCGTTTCCCTTCGGGATCAAGTCCAGCAGTTGGTTCATCAAGAACTAATGCTTCAGGTCGCATCGAAAGAACACTAGCTATGGCAACTCGCCTCATCTGACCACCACTTAATTCAAAAGGATTCTTTTTATACAGGTCCT
>JAGPGC010000166.1 GCA_018056205.1 Candidatus Atribacteria bacterium
AAACAAAGGTAAGTCGGTAAAAAAGAGGGCGACTAAAAAAACCAACGTTAGTGAGACAATAGCTAATTTTTTAAAATTACCAAACGAATAACTTCTTCTTTGTCTTGCCTCTATTCTATCCATAACTTGGAAAGAAAAACCGCTGGGGACCGACATCTGAGGAAGTTGCTCTAAATAATTAACTAATTTCTCTTCTTTTCTGTCCATATTAATCGCCTCAACAATATATACGGAAAAAACCTTTTGATGTTTCAACCCAAATTATCAATCAAATTTCTTAAAACTATTAAATATAAATTTTTCATTATTCTAAAAATTCGCCTAATTCATCCTGAAGTTTTTTTCTTGCCCGGTGTAAATAAGTTTTGACTGTTCCAACTGGAAGACCTGTAATTGAAGAAATTTCATCATATGATAGTCCTTCCAGGTGTCGAAGAACGATCACCTCTCGGAACTTTATAGGAAGATCTTGAATGGCTTTCTCAAGGTTTAACCTTAATTCTTGATTCAATAAAACATCGTCGGGATTATGGAAAGAATCTTGAGGGATAAAATCTTCAAATTCGCTTTCTTCCTCATCTCCAATCGGAGCCGAAAGTGAATATAAAAAAAGCTTTTTTTTCCGAAAATAATCACGGCAGACATTCAAGGCAATACGATAAATCCAGGTTGAAAATTCATAAGTACTATCGTATTTATTCAAGGCATAAAAAGCTTTCACGAAGGTATCCTGAGCCAAATCCTCGGCATCGGGTTTTGAACGAACCATACGGAAAATATAATTAAAAATTGGTCTTTCATATTTTTGTACCAACAAACAAAAAAAATCCCGATTTCCGTTCAGGACTTCAACAATGATCTCCCGATCGGTTTTATCCGTCATTCCATCACTTCAACCTAAAGAACCGTATCTTTGAGTAGTTCGATACGGTATTGTGCACTACTTATTAAAGAAGTACCATCTGCCCATTTGGCTCCAGGAAATTTCCGAATAATATCAAGATAAATTTGATAAGCCTCATTATAACGACCAAATTTTTCTAAACAAAGTCCCTTATTAAACATTGAAGCAGGAGCAATAAGGATACCATTATACCATGTTCCAGCTGGATATTGGTTAATTGATTTATCAAATGCTTCTAAAGCTTGTTGATAATCCTCTCGTCGATACCAAGAGGCACCTGCAAAGTATTGAGCATCATCAGCAAATTCGTCGTTCGGGTACTTCTGTACATATTCGGCAAAGAGCGAAGCTGCTTTATAAAAAAGTTCTAATTTGTAATAACAATGAGCTAAACCATAGGTGGATTTTTTCTCAATTTCTCCTCCATAAGCCCGGGCTTGGTCATAGGCAATCGAAGCGTTGGAAAAGGATTCCAATATGTAATAGCAATCTCCCATCTCATAATAAGCAATGCCTACAAATTCACTTTGAGAGTAATTTTGTATAAGGTTTTTATATTCGTTTATTGCATCCCACCATCGATTCAAACCTTGGCCAAGGCTTTTGGCCAAAAGATACTGCCCATCATCAGCCAACTCATTATCGGGATAACTTTGAACCATATTGTTCAGGATAGTGATCGAGGTTTGATAATCTCCTAAATAATAGGCTGAGGCTCCTTGGAAAAAAATAACATTGGGAATGAGATTGCTTCCTGGAAATTGATTAAGATATTTTCCCGCTTCATAAAAACTTTTCTCATAAAAACCAAGCTGATAAAGAGTTGTAAGATACTCATAATCGTTGGTATCTGACGATAAAGATAAAGTAACTATCCCATCAGGTGAGATTGAAACTTCATTATCTTTCACTACAGTAACCTTTATTAAGGCACCGGTATAGCCTTCACAAGAAAAAAAGATATATTGTGCCCCCGAGGTGACATTCTCTAAAAGAAAATCTCCAGTGTTATTGGTAAAAGTGACCTGGTCACCTGTTTCCACTCGTACACCTTGAAGGGGACCATTATCCCCCAACACCCTCCCTCGAACTGCTCCTTTTTCTCCAATATTCAATGACATACAACCTACAAATGTTATCAAAATTAAAACACTCAAAAAACTAAGGAGAAAGATGCGGAATTTTTTCATTGAGTTCCTCCTCCTAATTTCTTTAATTCTTTTTCCGCCCACTGGAAATAATTATTATTTGAGTTAGCATTTTCAACAATATAAGTAAAATGCTGCTTAGCATTTTCTTTATCACGATTTTCGAGATAATTCATTGCTAAATAAAAACGGGCATCAATATAATCAGGGTATTTATTAACCAAATTGAGTAATATCTTTTCTGCTTCTTCTCTTTTATCTATTTTATAATATATGTAACCAAGATGCAGCAAGTATTGTGGATCATCTAAAGAAATTGCCAAGGCTTTTTGGAGAGCTTCTATGGCTTTATCCCATTCATTTACCCCCGGGGCAAGGCTTCTGTTTTCATAAATATAGGCCAATCGAAACCAGGCGTTATCATCTTGAGGATTAAGATTCAAATATTCCTGGAAGGCTTTCACTGCCTTGCCAGATATTCGGTAAGCTTGTGTCCATTTTTGTTTTTCTAATAATATAAGCCCCATTTCAAAATAAGCATCATGAGGACGAATACCTTGTTCAGCAGCTTGTTCATACAAACGATAAGCAGAATCCGAATCGCCCTGTTGGCGAGCCTCTTGAGCTTGACTAAATAAATCAGCTTCCTGAGCAACTCCCACCCAAGCAATAAATAATACCAAAGACAAGCTTAATTTCAAGATTGAACCAATCATCCTAAGCTTTCCCAACCCCATTGCCTACCTCACTTTCTTTCGATGCCCAGAAACAAAAACAATCCCATAGAACCAAAGATGATGTTGGGCATCCAAGCGGCTAACCAGGGTTCCATAACACCACCCCTTCCTAACGAACGAAAGATTGATAACATCATATAAAAAACAAAAGCTAAAATGACCGTTACTATAACCCCCAGTGCTCTGGTATCTCGACCTCTTTGAATACCAAAGGGCAATCCGATCAAAATAAACATCAAAGCTGAAAAGGGAAGAGAATATTTCAAGAAATAAGCAGTTTCGAAC
>JAGPGC010000167.1 GCA_018056205.1 Candidatus Atribacteria bacterium
AACCTAAAGAACAATAAAGGTTTTGGGCAGGAAAATTGGAAACTCTCACTTCAAGGAGAACCTCATGACAACCTTGGTTCATAATAGAATTGAGAACATATTGAATAAGTTTTCTCCCAAATCCTTGGCGTCGGTAATCGGGATGAATAGCAAAAGTGGTAATATGAGCTTCCTCCAAAAAAGTCCAATACCCAATGTAGCCGATCACTTTTCCCTTAAAGCGCAAAACCAGATAAGTAGCTAATCGGTTAGAAAATTCACTCATAAAAAGAGAAAAACTCCAAGGCTGGGGGAAAGATTTTTTTTCTATCGCTAAAACTGCTGATAAGTGAGTTGGTTTCATTTTTTCAATAGTATAGGAGGTTCCGTTTGAAAAAAGAGGATTATTCATATTCAAAAACTCTCGATCCATAGAGAGGTTGAATGTTTTCTCCTGAGAATCCTACAGTATCCGATTGAAGAAATTTTTGTCGGATATCAATCAATTCTATTAGACTGATGGCATTAGGCTGGGACCAATGAAGGGGAAGGCATTGGAAATGATGGTTTTGAAAAAGGTTATAAAGTTCTTGCCAAGGGGTGACAATAAAAATGTGGTTTAAAGAATAACGATTGATGATATCAGCAGCAGAACCAATTTGAATTTTGATTTTATATTCTGGTTTTTTTTGGAAACTTGGTTGAAACTCGGACCAAAAAACCTGGTTTTTCTTATGGAGGATAACCGGAATAATAGTGATATTCTCATCGGAAAATACCTGTTTACTTCCCTGATAAGCCAACATTTCCAAGGTAGAAAAACCATATAGAGAGCACTTAAAGCTGTAAGCTAAGGTTCGGCCAGTGATATTAGCAATTTTTATGCCGGTAAAAGAACCAGGGCCCCGACCAATTACTATCTGTTCCGGAGGAAAGGTTAAAAAGAGATTCTTTTTCTGCATTTCTTCTAAAGATTGAATCAGAACTCGGGAATGGTCTTCAATGACCTGAGAACAATGTTGGTAAATAATCTCGGTACAATTTCCTAAGGCTAAGGTAAGCCAGGGAGTGCTGGTATCTAAAGCAAGAGTATATGGTAATTTATGGTTTTTGTTCATAGTTTTGATAAAAGACTTCGATAAGTCGTTCTTTTTCATTGATTTCTGTGAGCCTGACAATAAAATAAGGAGGTGGAAAATGAGATAAAAATCGCTCACCCCATTCAATTACAGTAAAGGAGGTTGGGGTAAAATAGTCCTCAATACCTAACTGTTCAACTTCCTGCCATTTTTCAAGGCGATAAAAATCCATATGATTAAGGGTATAAACCGGTCCCCGATACTCATTGATTAAAACAAAGCTAGGACTGATCACTTCACGGCTAGGGATATCAAGCGCTTGGGCGATTCCCTTGGTAAAATAAGTTTTTCCTGCTCCTAACTGACCGGATAATAAAATAGGAATTCCTGGTTTAAAGAATTTTTGGGTGAATTGACTAGCAATTTTCATGGTTTGGCCTTCACTAGATGATAATTGAGTGTCAAGATGGATCATACCAATATCCGATTTTTAATCCTACTAAAACTGCAAAGAATTTCATGGGGGATAGTTTCCGCCCAGGCAGCCATCTCTTCCGCTCGAATTTCATCAGCCCCATCTGGTCCTAAAATAGTAACTAAATCCCCCCTTTTTACATTGGGGATATTGGTTACATCGACCATCATTTGATCCATAGAGATTACCCCCAAGCATTTAGCTCGTTGTCCTTTAATTAAAACCTCCATACGGTTTGATAGGCGACGTAAAAGTCCCTGAGCATATCCGATAGGTATTACTGCTAATCGAGTTTGACCTTGAGTTATATAAGTTCCTCCATACCCAATATAGCAACCAGAGGGGAGGGTTTTTAAGTGTTTTACCCGGCTTCTAATCCTCATCACTGGTGATAAACCAAGAGATCGAGCTGGAGAAAAATCATGAATTGGTGAAACACCAAATAAAGCAATTCCTACTCTCACCAAGTCAAGATGAAAATAGGGAAAAAATAGAAAGCCGGCACTGTTACAGCAATGTTTTTCCAAATTGTCAAATAAGATTTGCTTGGAATGAGATAATCTTTCTAAGCAATTTTGGAAAATTTCGAATTGCTTTTGAGTGTAAGCAGGATTATTTTCCGAACTAGCAAAATGGGTCATAACTCCCTTTAATCGCAAGTAAGGATGATGACTGATTTGATCGAAGAATGATTCATCCAGTTCTTCAGGTAGAAAACCCATCCGACCCATTCCCGTATCAATTTTTATGTGAAAGTCAAGCTCTTGTTGATTGGTTTGAACGGCAGAATTCAAGCGATCCCATTCTTCCCAAGAAGAGAGAGCGGGCGTCAAATGATTTTTAAAAATCCCGGGGATTTCTTGATCGATGAATCCCCCTAATAAGTAAATTGTTCCTTTGATTCCTATTTGGCGAAGGGCTTCACCTTCTTGAGCAGTAGCAACTCCAAAACGGTTCATTCCCCATTTTTGGAGTTGCAAAACGCTTTCTAAACCATGGCCGTAGGCATCAGCTTTTACTACTCCGATTATTCGAGAAGCATCGGGAACCGTGAGATGTTGTTGGATTCGGATGAAGTTATTGTGGAGTGATTGTAAGTCAATCTCCATCCACAATGGGTAATCGATATTCACAATTTTTAACCACCTTTATGGCATATGGTAAATAAGTAACTATATCACTGGCGAGAAGTTGATGGGATTTTTTTTGGTACAAATCAGCTGCTAATCCATGGAGAAAAACTCCAATTACAGCACTAATAAATGATGACTTGCCCTGGGCTAATAAAGAAGCAATTATTCCGGTCAGAACATCCCCGCTACCGGCGGTGGCGAGGTCGGAATTCCCGGTCGGGTTGATGGCAATTTCTCCCTCGGGAGAAACAACAATAGTTCCTGGTCCTTTCAAAACAGTAGTGCAACCAAAATATTGAGACAGAGCACAGCTTGCAGCGATTCTATTTTCAGCGATTGAAGAAGCTGAACATTGAAGAAGCCGTCCCATTTCACCCTCATGGGGAG
>JAGPGC010000168.1 GCA_018056205.1 Candidatus Atribacteria bacterium
ATATGAAATAATGAGATATTACATAGTTTTTTAATAGCCTCTCCTAATCAAGGGGAGGTTTTTTATTTTACTAACATATAATTGAAAAACTCTTACTGTTATATTGACAAAAATGATAAACTATCAAAGTTATTCTATCCTTTTAGTTTTTTAGATATGAAGTAACTTAGAGGATGTTATCATGCCAAAAATAAAGATTAACCAAATTGATAAAGAGTTAGAAGCCAAACCTGGCGAGAATATTTTAGAAGTGCTCCAACGAGAAGGTATTGATATAAATGCTTATTGTGGTGGGTTTGGGTATTGTGGAAAGTGTATAATTCAAATTTTGAAGGGAGATGTCACCCACCCCACATCACAAGAAATAAAGCATTTAAAAGAGAAGTTATCTCAAGGGTTCCGACTTGCTTGTCAAGCTCAAATTATTGAGGATGTTGAGATTGATATTCAAGAGTCAATAACCCAAAAGATTGAGGTATTAGCTGAATCAGGCGAAGCCCATTTAGAAGAACTACCAGTAAAAAAAATTAATATTCAGCTCAAAAAACCATCATTAAATCATTCCTTATCCCTTCAAGAAGTTGTTGAAACTCAATTACCGACCTCTCATTTCATTAGAGACTGGGCAATTCAAGCGCTCCAGGAATTATCCCGGATTGAGAATCAAGATGAAAAGAATTTTGAAATAGGATTCGATGAAAAACAGATTTATTGGATAAGTTCGGAAGTTAAGAGAGCATCATTATTAGGAATTGCCTTTGATATTGGAACAACGACTTTAGCCTGTGAACTTCTTGACCTTGAAACTGGATCAACCCTCTATCGAGCTGGCGCATTAAATCGTCAGTCAAGTTTTGGAGCCGATGTATTATCTCGATTGAGAGCAATTCAAGATAATCAAGGGGTTCTCACTACTCTTCAAGAATTATTGATATCCTCTATGAATGATTTGATACAAGAAGCTTGTCAGAAAACCGGGAAAGACCCCAGCCAAATATTATCGGTTACAGTAGCGGGAAACACTATTATGGAACATTTATTTTTAGGAGTATCTCCCATCTCCATAGGAATAGCTCCTTTTACTCCAGTTTTTTGCCGATCCTATACTACCAATGCTCGAAGTCTTCATTTAGTTGTTCATCCCGAAGCCCAAGTATATGTTTTTCCTTCAGTTGCTGGATATGTTGGAGGCGATATTGTTGCGGGAATAGGAGCTCACGACCTGGAAAACAATAATTCAATACTTCTCTATGTTGATATAGGAACCAATGGAGAGATTGTTTTTTCTGATCGAGGAAAGATATATTGTTGTGGAACCGCTGCAGGTCCAGCTTTTGAGGGAGCTCAAATCAAACATGGTACCCGTGCTACCCTAGGAGCAATTCACTCAGTAGAAATAGAAAACTCTGATTTGAAGATATATACCATAGGAGATGTGGCACCAAGAGGAGTTTGTGGAACTGGGCTAATTGATGCCTTAGCTTGTTTAATAAAAGGAGGTTCTGTGGCATCAAATGGAAGATTACAAAAAGACGATCATTTGTTATCGTCTCGAATATTGGAAGAGGGTAAAAGCCATTATTTTATTTTAAGTTATGATCCACGAATTATAATCACTCAGGAAGATATATCCCAACTTCAATTGGCTAAAGCAGCTTTGCAAGCGGGAAGGAAAGTCTTACTCCATCAAGCTAATCGAGAAGAATCAGATATTGACCAGGTTATACTGGCAGGTGCTTTTGGTAGTTTTATTAATCCAGAGAGTGCAATGATTGTGGGTCTTATTCCGAGGGTAGAAAAAGTATTGTCAGTTGGTAATGCATCTTTATTTGGAGCCAAAAAAGCCCTGCTCTCGAAAGTTTTTCGTGAAAAAGTGGAAAAATTAGCAAAAAAAGCACAATATATTGAATTATCAGCACGAAGCGATTTTCAAGAATATTTTTACGAATCATTAATATTTGAGAAAAATTAAAATTGATTTTTTTATTGAAATCTTTATTATTTCAAGTTGAAGTGAAAAAATATATAAATATTATAGGAATTAAATTATTAAATATTTCAGTTTATTGATAGGAGGATCTTTATAATGGCTGTGGTAAAAGCATTTAATGGATATCATTATTCTCTTGACTTTTTAAAAAATAAATCATTAGAACATTTAGTAGCACCTCCTTATGACATTATCGGTGAAAAAGACAAAAAGAGATTGATAGAAGATCCAGATAATATAGTTCATATAACCTTGGGGAAAAATGAAAAAGGATATGATGAAGCTGCTCGGCTCCTTAAAACCTGGATTCAAGAGGGTAAAATTCAAAAAGATCCATTACCATGTTTATATATATATGAACAAGTCTATTCAATTAATAATTCACAACCCGAGAGAAAGAAACGCACCGGTTTTATAGGATTGGTAAGGTTGGAGGAATTTGATAAAAAAATCATCATGCCCCATGAAAAAACTATGCCAAAATATTCTCTTGACCGTTTGGAATTGTTACGAGCTACCAATGCCAATTTGGAACAAATCTTTGGAGTTTATAACGACTCATCCGGTAGGATTGATGCCATTTTAGAAGAAAACAAAAAAACTGAGAATTTTCTCTTTTATTTTGAAGATTGGCAGGGAACCCACCACACTATTTGGAGGATCTCAGAACCGAATGCCATTAATCAAATACGTCTTTTTATGAACCCTCGAACCATAATTATTGCTGATGGTCATCATCGGTATGAAACTAGTTTAATGTATCGTCAAGAAATGAGGGAAAAACTTGGTGATCCGATGGAACCGATTCCTGCCGATTATGTTATGATGACATTGATTAATATTAAAAATCCCGGCCTTTTAGCCTTACCAACCCATCGGCTCATTCATGGTCTTCCTGAATCCCAAGTAAAGGGATTTTTTAATCGGGCTCAGAAATACTTTGAAGTCAAGCTCTTTTCTGATGAAAAGCAATTTTATGAAGATTTCCAGAATGCTCCTTCGATGACTATTGGGGTTTATTCAAAGCTTGAAGATATTTGGGGAACTG
>JAGPGC010000169.1 GCA_018056205.1 Candidatus Atribacteria bacterium
AGCCCTCCTTTCTTCGAGTAATATTTAAAAAACCTTAATTAATTTTGTTTTGAGACGTTTTACATTATTGAATATAAATAAAACATAATGTTTTAAATTAATTATGTAATTACATATTAACATTTTAATTTATCTTGTCAAGAAATCCACCAGCAATTTTTTGTTCAGAAATTTTGTATGAGATGTTAATTTAATTTCAATATATTAAACAAATTATCTTATATCTTTAGCTCAATTTAGACTTGATCAGCAATCTTTTTCCTAAGAAATTAAAAATGATTTGAATAAATTAAAAAGTACGTCATGGAATAATTTGAACTGGTCTTGGTTTTAATCATTTGAAAAAAATAATTTTATCATCGAGGAGGTATTTATCATGGAAGAATTGGTAAAAGAAGTTTGCCACCATCCCCGTCTGAATGAAAAAGCTCCTGATTTTGAAGCAGTTACTACTCATGGCAAAATAAAACTTTCTGATTATGCTAATAAATGGGTTGTTATGTTTTCTCACCCAGCAGATTTTACCCCAGTATGTACCACCGAATTTGTAGCTTTCAGTAAAGCCAATGAAGAATTTAAAAAGAGAAATGCCCAGCTGATCGGATTAAGTATCGACAGTGTCCATGCTCATTTAGGTTGGGTACAAAATATTGAGAAAAACTTCGGAGTAAAAGTACCTTTCCCGATTATTGCTGATCTAGACATGAAAATTGCCAATCTTTATGGAATGATTCATCCCAGTGCTGGAACTACCGCAGCAGTTCGTTCAGTTTTTATAATTGATGACGAAGGAATTTTAAAAGCCTTGATTCATTATCCAATGACAAATGGACGTAACATTGATGAGATTATCCGTCTCTTAGATGCTCTGCAAACCAGTAAAAAGAATGGTGTTTCCACACCAGCAAATTGGAGACCCGGTGATAAAGTGATCGTACCTGCTCCTCAAACCCAAGAAGAAATGTATAAGCGGAAAGATATGGGATATGAATACGTTGATTGGTATCTCTCTTTTAAGAATTTGTAATCGAAAAAAAATATTATTTTAATATAACATCGAAAAATGGGTGGACCTTTATATCAAATTAAATTGAAGGTTCGCTCATTTTTATTTAATCAATTAAAACTAATCCGTAATAATTTCCTTTACAGCTATAATCTTTCAAGACCTCAATAAAAAAACCATTATTTCGAGCAGTTGCATAGACATCAATACCACAAGCTTCCATAGATGGTCGGGCTTCATTCGGGTATAAACACTTTTCCACGCTACACTCATCACACAGGTCACAGGAACCAGCTCCAAATCCAAATGCTTTATAAAAACCAGAAAGAAATATTTCTCGCTCCAATTTTCTAATAATTTCAGTTACACCACTTCCAGGTTGGCAATGAATAAGAAGTGCTTTTTGATAATCATCGAGAATCTTTCTCGTTTCTAAAGGAGTTGGTGTAAAAGGGGGACAGCAAAGACCAGCTTGAAATCCATCACATCCATATTGACATTTCAATCGAACCCATTCAGCGGTATGTATAGTAGAGGTTTGTATGATTTTTGCTTCATAAACACCTAACTGTTTTGCTAAATCAACAAAATTTATAAAATTTTCTTCCATGGATTCACCCCCTCTAGATATCCATCAAATTTAACAAAAAAATTATAAATAAAGACGTTTGTGATAACCTTTTATAAATTTTATAAATAATTTAACCAAATTTGGATCAAACTGAGTCCCAGCGTTTTTTTGAAGCTCATTCAAGGCTTCCTCGAAAGCCATGGGATTTTTATAGGGACGTCCACTGACCATTACATCATACGCATCAACAATAGCTATAATTCTGGCGTAGAAGTGTATTTCTTCCCCCTTAATCCCTCGAGGATATCCCAATCCATCCCACCTTTCATGATGTACTAAAATCGATTCCCCAATAGGAAATAATTCCGGTGAAGATAAAGCAATTCGATAACCAATTTCAGGATGTTTTTTTATTGTTTCCCATTCCTCTAAGCTGAGTGAGCCCGGTTTATTCAAAATACTTTGGGGTATAGCAATCTTCCCTAGGTCGTGAAGCCGGGCAAGGAGGTCTAACTCAATCAGTTGATGAAAGGAAAGATGAAGTACTTGACCAATTTGTTTGGCCATTTTTTGAAGGTGTATCACATGCTCTTTGGTTTCTCGCATTGTTTTTTGAAGTGATTCTTCTATAGAGGTTATAATCGCATGTCTTATGCTTTGGCTTTCATTTAGCTTCTGATGATACATATCTTCTTCTGCTTTATTAATAACTACTTCCAAGCTTAAATCAGATGAATCCTTGACTGCGAAACCCAATGATAAACTAATTGGAATAGTTGAACTTTTGGCAGCTTGACAAAGCTTCCGGATTCTTTCAATTATTTGTAATGCTGAATAAGATGTGGTTTTGGGGAATAACATTAAAAACTCGTCTCCTCCCCATCGCCCAACTATATCTTCTTGTCGGCAGCTTTCCTTTAAAATTTTAGCAGTGTGAATCAAAAGTTGGTCACCTTGTTCGTGGCCAAAAGCATCATTTACTAGCTTTAATCCATTAATATCTCCCATGACAATAGAAATCGGTAGCTGTCGAGAAGCATCAAGGCGTCTTATCTCTTCCCCTAAAAATGCTCGATTATATAATCCAGTAAGTGAGTCATGATAAGATAAGTATTTAATTTGCTCCTCGGTTTTTTTCCTTTCAGTTATATCAATTCCTATTCCAAAAAAATAGAGGATATTTCCTTGTTTATCAAAAATTGAACGCCCATGCCATTCAACTAACAAAATTTGGCCATCTTTAGTCAGAACCTGGTTTTCATTATAAGTGGATTCTCGGGAAGAAACCAAGGTATCAAAAACATCTTTAACCTTGGGCCTTTCGGGTTCGGGTATTATTAAAGAAAGATAGTTTTTACCTATAACTTCTTCAAGAAAATACCCAAGGGCCTTGAGCATACAAGGGTTCATCATTAATATTTTGCCGAATGGATCCGTGGC
>JAGPGC010000170.1 GCA_018056205.1 Candidatus Atribacteria bacterium
CAAGCCAAACAAAATATCCAAGCTTTCTCCACCCAAGATTGGCTTGATCTTCAAATTCTCTATCAGCTACTCTGGTTTGACCCGATAACCATTAAAAACAATCCTGACCTAAACGAGCTTATTAAACGAGGAAAAGGATATAGGGAAAGCGATAAAAAAATAATCAAACAAGTAACTCAAAAGGTTTTTACTGAAATAATACCGTTGTATAAAAAATTATACGAAAAAGAGCAAATTGAAATCTCAACTTCCCCTTTATACCATCCCATTGTTCCCCTTTTGATTGATAATTGGATGATCAATGGATCGTCTCCAGGAGGAAAACTTCCCAGGTACCGTTTCCAATATGCTGATGATGCTGATGCTCAAATTCGAAAAGCTAAAGAAACTGCAGAAACAATTTGGGGCAAAGAAATTAAGGGAATTTGGCCATCGGAAGGTTCGGTAAGTTCTGAAGCAGTAAAATGTTTTGCAAAAAATGGCTTCTCCTGGACGGCGACTGATGAAGAAGTCTTATTTAGAACCTTAGGAATACCCATTAAAAGAGATCAAAACGGACTTTTAAATCAAGGTGAAAAATTATATCAAATTTGGTTTTTTTCCGATGATAACAATAAAATTGCTATATTTTTTCGAGATCGATATCTTTCTGATTTGATTGGTTTTGTTTACCAACATCTTACTTCGAATGAAGCAATCGAAGATATGATCTCCCATTTAGAGAAAATTATGGATAACCTTCCCAATGATAATAATCCAGTGGTATCGGTTATTCTTGATGGAGAAAATGCTTGGGAGTATTATGATAATAATGGATTCGATTTTCTCAGTGGTTTATTTAAAGCTGTATCTCAGCATACTCGAATAATTTCTATAACTCCTTCAAAATATTTAAACCTACCAGGTTCGAAATCCATACTTCATTCACTAGTACCTGGTTCCTGGATTTATGGTTCCTTAAATACCTGGATTGGAAATGAGGAAAAAAATTGGGCTTGGGATCAACTTTTCTTAGTCCGACAATTACTTGCTAAGAGAGAAAAAGATCTTGATACGGAACGAAAACAAGAAGTTTTTAATATTTTGTATCAAGCAGAAGGTAGCGATTGGTTTTGGTGGCTAGGCTTAGATAATCACTCGGTTCAAAAAGAGGATTTTCGCAAGCAATTTTTATCTCTATTGAAAAAAATTTGCGATTTGATTGGAGAAAGATATCCTGGGGAGGGATAGCAGTGTATAAAAATGAAGTGATTGCGATGATATTAGCTGGTGGAGAGGGACGTCGATTGAATATCCTTTCAGCAAAACGAGCTAAACCAGCGGTACCCTTTGGAGGAAAATACCGTATCATCGATTTTTGTTTGAGCAATTGTGTCAATTCGGGAATATATTGTGTAGGGGTTCTTACCCAATATAACCCAAGATCACTTCATGAACACATCCGGATTGGGAAAGACTGGGATCTTGACCGGATCAATGGTGGAGTTTTTTTGTTACAACCTTATATCAGCGATGCTGATACCGATTGGTATCGAGGGACAGCCGATGCTATTTATCAAAGTCTTCGTTTCATTCGGAATCGGTCTCCCGAAATGGTACTCATTCTCTCGGGTGATCATGTATATACTATGGATTACCGGCGCATGATTGAGTTTCATAAGAAAAAAAAGGCTGATCTTACTTTAGCAGTCATTCAAGTGCCAATTGAGGAAGCTCATCGCTTTGGAATTATTACTGTTGGTGAAGAAGGTGAAGTAATTCGTTTTGATGAAAAACCTAAAGTTCCAAAAAGTAATATGGTAAATATGGGGATTTATGTTTTTGATCGGAAAGTATTAGAAGAAGAGGTCGAAAAAGAAGCCCTGCGTGAGGGAACTACCTATGATTTTGGAAGAGACATCATACCCCGAATGGTTCAAGAAAAACGGCGAGTTTTTACCTATCCCTTTAGCGGATATTGGAAAGATGTTGGAACAATAGATTCCTATTGGGAAGCTAATATGGAACTGTTGAGAGAAGAAAGTCCATTAAAATTTAAAGAATTAAATTGGCCGATTTATACACCAGTTGCCGATCGACCACCGGTAAAATTTGGTCAAGATGCCGAGGTTGAAAACTGTATTATTGGTGAAGGAGCAATTATTAACGGAAAAGTGAGCCAATCAGTCATTTTTAATGGGGTTTATGTCAGTGAAGAAGCCAATATTAAGGGATCAATTTTAATGAATGATTGTTATATTGGAAAAAATTCTCAAATGGAGAGGGTTATTTTAGACAAGGGAGTTATAATTGGGGAAGGGACACGAATTGGAGGGGGTCAAGTTTTCAGTATAAATAAAAAGTATCCCGAAGTTTTAGAGAGTGGAATAACTATCATTGGTAAAAATACCCGCATTCCATCAAGGTGTGAAATAGGGGGAAATTGTATTATTGGTGCTGATTTGAATGAAAGCGATTTCCCACAGTTAGTTATTTCCAGTGGTGAAACAATAGAAAAACCATCAATGGAGGTTTAAATATGAAAAAGTTATCTTTTTTACTGATGGTTTTGTTTTTTTTAGTATTTGGTTTTCAGTCGGTTTTTGGCCAGGTGTACGAATTTCATGTCAGTTTAAGTGATCAAACCTATTTAGATTCACTACCAATTTCACCATTTGTGACTATTCTTCCTGATAAGGGAAATTACGCGACCTATTTTATAGGTGATCCGATTTCCTTGGTTTATGAGGTAATGAAAACTGGGTATGTTAGTATTTTGGATTATACTGAGGATGAAAGAGTACGAATTTTAAAGAATAATGAACCAGTTTCACCTGGGACAAAAAATAGCGTTCAAGGTGTGGTTGCTGAACCGGAAGGGATGGAACGGTTTATCATTCTTCTTTCCCCACGGGTTATTCCCGATCGTATCCTAGTTGAAGCTATGAATAACCCAGCTCGAATTAGGGATATTATTGGTGAAAACGTTTATAT
>JAGPGC010000019.1 GCA_018056205.1 Candidatus Atribacteria bacterium
TTCCCAATAAAATCCAAGTAAATAGTTCTATTCTATGATTGATGATTATCTTCGGTTTTTCATTCCACATTATTCAACCTCTCAGGAGGAAAAACATAAAACCAGGCGGAAAGAAAAAATAAGTTTAAAAGGAAAGAAAGAAAAAATAGCTCGATCCTGAATACCCAAGATTGCTGAATACTCTTAGCAAAAAATTGTATAAAGAAAATAAAGAACAATTCAACTATAGGTGCTGTGATACAAAATCCTAAAAGCGATTCAGTTGTAATGGAAAAAAGGGAAATCCAAGCCTGAGACAATAAGAATAAACCAATACTTAGTAAAAGGTGGAATCCAAAAATCGAAAAGGAAAAAATATCTAAAAGAAATGCTACCAAAAGACAGGCAACAAAAACCAGGTACCATCTTTCCTCCGAAGTACCTATCACCCAAACCAAGAAAGGCAAAAAAGAAAGCTGAGCTAATATTGACCAATAATGCGTCAAAATAGCATTTTTCAAAAAAAATATTGAAAAAAAAACTAGAATAACCAGAACAAATTTACTAATGTTCATTACTTGTACCATTTAAGGTTGGTCGTATAATAAAAAGCTGATCTAATAGAGAAAAATCACATTCGGGTTGGATGATGACTTCTTTAAATAGGCTTCCTTCAGATTCTTTAATATCCAATACCTTTCCGATAACAATACCTCTTGGAGTACTGGTGCCTAAACCAGATGTGATCACCAAATCACCAATTTGAACCTGAGAAGCTCGATAAACATAACGCATAACGCACAATCCTCTTCCGTTTCCTTCAATTACTCCCAAATCCCTGGTTCTTTGAAGAATGGCTCCGGTCGCCATTTCAGGGCTTAAAATCAGCCGGATAATAGAATAATTGGTATAGGTCTGTTCTACCCTTCCTACCAAACCTTGGTAAGTCACAACTGTTAAGTCAGGTACTATCCCATCATTGATTCCCTTATCAATGATCAGTTTTCCAAACCAATCATAAGGATCTCGGCCAATTACCAGGGATGGAATTACATCAAATGGTATTTGTTTTTCTATAGCCCCCGCGGCAAATTTCATTTCCAACTCACGGATCTGTTCAGTTAAAATAGTAAGTTCGTTTTGAAGCCTACCAACTTCCTTATGTAGTTCTTTATTTTCCTCCAATAAAATTCTTTTTGATGCAAAATTGGTGACTACCCAGTTTAGGCCATTCTGGACCACTGACCAGCCTCGATAGAAAGGAACGGAAATTCTTCTAAGTGTCCCTAACCATCCTGATACTTGATGATTTTGTAATGAAAAAACCACCAGCTGAAAAGAAACCAGAGCAATGATGAAAATGAAAAATATCTTCTTTTTCATGGAGGAATTGAATCCGTCGATTCCCTTTGAAATATTTTTGAGGCGGTTATATTTAAAATAAGCTTACCATCAGGTTGAATAGCAATAATGGCAACTCCAGGGAACCGTTCCTCAATAATTGGGATGAGGTCAGGACCTCCAGCCATAATTGCAGTTGAAATTGCATCAGCCTGGGAAGCATTGGGATAAACCACTGTCACACTAGCAAAATAATGGGAGGGGTAGCCAGTAAAGGGATTGATTATATGATAATAGCGAATACCATTTTGTTCAAAAAAACGATAATAATCACCCGAAGTAGATACCGCCTGGTCTTTTACCTCAACTAACCCAATTAGCGATTCCTGTCGTGGATGTAAAATACCCACCCGAAAAATTTTCCCTAAAGCAAAAACCGTCCCTCCAGCGTTCACCAGCGCTGGAGATATTTGTTTTTTATTCAGCTCAACAATCAGCATATCCACTAAGTAGCCCTTGGCAATTCCTCCTAAATCAATTTTCCCTTCCCCTATCCGAAGGGCACTTTTTTCTTGTTTATCAATGCTGAGGGTACAATCAGAAATTTTCTCAATCAAATTTTGAATCCGATCGGGAGAAGGAATTCGAGGGTTATTGTTAAAGCCCCACTCATCCATCAATGACCCAAGAAAAATATTAAAATATCCATTAGTCAGCTTGTGCATTTTTTGAGCATTTAAAAATAAATCACAGGTTTGATCACTAATCTCTATTGGCTCTTGGCTTTGATTTATTTTCCAAATTTCACTGTTGGGATTAAATCGATCCCATTTTCTATCCAAGTCTTGAATGAGAGCATCAAGGTTCGATGACAGGTTTTGATGTCGGAAAGGTAGTTCAATCTCTATCCAGGTATCAAAACCCTCATAAATAAAACGCTGTAAAGGATCTGGTTTTACAGCTAGCCATATTATAAAAATTACTCCAAATCCTAAAAGCAAAAGCCATAAAAAAAGATAACGTTTCACTAATCTACCAAAAAAAAGGGCGTTCCACAAATCTGACAACGACCGTCCTTCAGATTAACAATAGAAGTTCGGTATCCCGAACGGATAATCAAGGGCTCCCCACAATGAGAACAGTAAGATGTTTGGCCTTCCGATCCGTAAATATTCCCCAAATATACATAGTGTAATTTCCTTCGAGCAATCTGATAAGCTTCCTGTAATACTTCAGGATCAGTTGGTGGTAAATCCAGCCGATAAGCCGGAAAATATCGAGAAAAATGGAGGGGGATATCAGGACTGATAGATGCCACAAAATCGACTAAACGTTGAATATATTCCAACGAATGATTAAGACCAGTAACCAAAAGGTTGGTAATTTCAATATGTACTTTCTGTTGATGACTCAATTCAATAGTCCGCAAAACCGGAGCTAAGGAACCTCCACAATATCTCCGATAAAAATCATCATCCATCGCTTTCAAATCAATGTTCATGGCATCGATAAAGGGAAGAATTTCTAATAATGGTTGGGAGTTGATATATCCATTAGTAACCAAAACATTCTTCAGCTGAACTTTTCTCGCTTTTTCAGTAGTTTCTCTAACAAATTCCCACCATATAAAAGGTTCATTATAAGTATAAGCAATACCAATGGAGCCTTGGGATTGAGCTAGTGATATAATTTTCTGGGAGTCCATCCAGGAAAGATTATCTATAAAACCTGTTTGTGAAATCTCCCAATTTTGACAAAATTGGCATTTTAAATTACAACCTACGCTTCCAATTGAAAGGATTTCTTTCCCGGGGAAAAAATGGTACAAAGGTTTCTTTTCTATCGGATCCATATTTACAGCCGAAACTCGGCGGTAAGTTAGGGCATATAAAACCCCTGCCCTATTTTCTCTTATTTGACAAATCCCACGCCCGCCTGGGTTAATTCGACATTGATGGGGACAAAGCAAACATCTAACTCTTTGTTCCGACTCTTCTGTCCAATATTGAGCTTGAATCATCAGGAATTTGCCTCTTTATTTTCCGCTTCACTGTATCGTTCCACCCTGAAGCGAAAAAGTTCCACCGGTTCATTGGGCTTGATTCCGGCTTTGGCACGAGCGATGCGGATTTGTTCTTGAACGGAATCTACCCCTTCAATATCTGGGAGTAAAAGCCCTCTTCGCCAGCCTCTTTGAACGATAATTCCATATTTTTTGGGATCGAGTTGATCAATAGAACTAATTGGTTCGGGAGGAGTTAGGATATCAACTGTGATATGAATTTTAGGAAGTTCCTCCAGAGTAACTGGGGGGAAGCGAGGATCCTCAATAGCTGCACTGACTGCATTATGAATAATCTCAGCAATTAAATTTTCCTGTTGGGGTTGAAAGGTACCAATACAGCCCCGAAGTTGACCACGAATTTTAAGGCAGACGAATACTCCTGCCTTTTGAGTATATAACTCTTGAGGAAGGTCTTTTGGTATAGGAAGATAGGTTCGGTGGGTTAAATAATAATCAATGGATTTTCTAGCTAAATCTGTCAAAATAGAACCAAGTTTATTTGGTAATATCATGGTTATCACCATCCAAATTAAAATGAGCAAGGTAACGCTGGCCAATAATAACTGCCGACCAATCATCTATGGCTACCGAAGGAACCCAAAAACCTTTGGGTAATAGTTTTTTAAGTCCTCGGGGTGGGTGCATCTTAAAATAAAGTTGTCGAGCCTCCAAACTGCTATATCGTTCTTCAATAATCTCATAATTTATTTTCATCTGGTTCATTATTTGTATTACTCTTTTACATCCAGTACTGTTCCCTATAGCAACCTTCATTGGTGAATGCATTTCAGTAATTTTTTTGATAAAAGGTTCTAATTCATTGAAGGGAAGGATTAACTGATTTAGCACCTCTCCTTTTAGGTTTAAAAGTGCTATCCCGCACTTTTCGGTTCCCGGATCAATAGATAAAATGACTGTTCCCATAGAAAACCATTGTACTCGAGATTTTATTTTGATACAAGGGAGATTAGGAAGGATTGAGGTTAATCGATTAATAATCCGTTCCCCTTCCTAAACAGTGAAGAGGAACGGATTGAATCAGACCAGAAACTACTTAATCCACAGGAAATTAACTCAACTAACTACATCTTTTCTCGACAGGTGTAATGAGTATGCAAAAGGTGATGTGCCTTTTCACTATTCGGTTCACCGAGAAACTCTTCATAAAGTTTCTTTATAGCTGGATTCTCATGAGATTTCCTGATCGGAAGGTGCCGATCAACCTCATAGATCGCTTCGATTCGCCTCATACGAATCTCCAGATCAGTTGGTATGGGCTGACCACCTCCACCAATACAACCACCCGGACAAGCCATAATCTCAATAAAATGATACTTTGAGGTTCCTTGTTTCAGTTGATCTAACAAAACCCTGGCGTTTCCTAATCCATGGGCAACCGCAACATTAACTTCCAAACCTCCAACATTGATTACCGCTTCCTTGACTCCTTCTATACCACGCACATTGGTGAAATCAACCCGAGCCAAGGTTTCCCCGGTCAAAACTTCATAAACAGTTCGAAGAGCGGCTTCCATTACTCCTCCGGTTGCACCAAAAACGGCTGCTGCACCGGTTGAAATTCCCAGAGCCGGATCAAAATCCTCTTCGGGCATCTCTTTCAGATCAATTCCCTTTTCTTTGAGCATTCGAGCGGCTTCACGAGTAGTGAGAGAATAATCCACATCCTGATACCCGCTGGCTTTCATCTCATCTCGTTGACACTCATATTTTTTTGCCGTACAAGGCATTATGGAAACTACCACCATATTCAGGGGGTCAATACCCATTTTCTGGGCGTAATAGGTTTTTGCCATCGCTCCAAACATTTGTTGGGGCGATTTGCAAGTAGATACATTCTCCATTAGTTCTGGATAAAAATGCTCCATAAACTTAATCCAACCTGGACTACAAGAAGTTATAAGAGGTAATTTCCCACCTTTTTTAACTCGGTTAATGAATTCTGTTCCTTCTTCGAGAATGGTTAAATCGGCGGCAAAATTGGTGTCAAAAACCGCATCAAAACCTAAGCGGCGAAAGCCGGCTACCATTTTACCGGTAGAGATACTTCCGATGGGCATTCCAAATGGTTCGCCGATACTGACTCGAACGGCAGGAGCGGTCTGAAGAATAACATATTTTTCTGGATCATCAAGAGCCTCCCAAACCATTTCGACATGGCTCACTTCGGAAAGAGCACCAGTTGGACAGGCTAAAACACACTGTCCACAATTTATGCAAACGCTTTCCCCAAGAGGAAGCCCTAACGAGGGACTAACATAGGTATCAAATCCTCGACTGGCAAAATCAATGGCAAAAACACTCTGGATCTCAGAACAGGTTCGAATGCATCGTCCACAAAGTATGCAACGGTCAAGATCTCTCTTTACTGAAGGGCTACTATTATCAATAGGAAGAGTTTTCCTCTCTCCCTGAAAACGAATCTCTCGGATGCCAAATTCATAACAAAGACTTTGAAGCTCACAGGATTGGTTCCGATCACAGAGTTGACAATCTAAGGGATGATTGGATAAAATAAGTTCCAGATTGGCTCTGCGGGCATCTCGAACTTTCTTAGAAGCGGTTAGTACTTTCATACCCTCCCGAATAGGTGTAACACAAGATGCAACTAAATTGGGCTGACCTTCTACTTCAACCACACAGATTCGACAACCACCCCAAGGTGACAAACCGTCCATATAACATAGAGTTGGAATATGATATCCCTCCATCTGACAAGCTTCTAAAAGAGTTAAATTTTCTGGGACATGACATTCTCTTCCATCGATAAAAATAGTTACCAACTTTTCGGATGTTTCTTTTTTAATTCTATCTGGTATGACTTTTGCCATCCTCTTCTCTCCTTTCTCTTAATCAGACCATCAATGATTTTGTTTTTCTCGGACTTTCCATTCGGCAGACCTGAAGTGGACACCGTTTTTCAATTATATGAGACTTAAATTCCTCTTGGAAATAATCCAAACAACGGAGTAATGGGTTTGGTGCTGCTTGACCTAAGCCACAGAAGGATGTTCGTTTGATATGTTCACCCAAAAATGCAAGTTTTTCTAAATCTTGTTCGTTACCCTTCCCCAATGAAATTCGTTCTAAAATCTCAACGATCCTTTTGTTTCCAATCCGGCAGGGGGTGCATTTCCCACATGATTCATGAAGAAAAAAATCACAAAAATTCTTTACGACATCAATAATACAATGAGTATCATCGATTACCGTTAATGCTCCCGAACCAAGTGCCGATTGATAGCGAGGAAGAGTATCAAAAGCCATGGGAACATCGAGTAAATCGGGGGTCATCGTTCCACCCGAAGGACCTCCGGTTTGAACTAATTTAAGTCCATGACCATTTCTAATCCCACCACCTGCTTGATAAACCAATTCTCGGAGAGTAGTTCCCATGGGAACTTCAATAAGTCCCAGATTGATTACATTCCCAGTCAAAGTAAATACCTTGGTCCCTGGACAGGTAGGTGTTCCAATACTTTTAAACCATTCTGGTCCATTGAGAATAATCGGTGGAATATTGGCAAGAGTCTCGACATTATTGATAACTGTCGGCTTTCCCCATAAACCTTTTTCAGGAGGATAAGGTGGTTTCATTCGAGGTTCCCCCCGCTTACCCTCCATTGATTCCAGAAGTGCGGTTTCTTCGCCACAAATGTAGGCTCCGGCTCCTTTTCTAATACCAATTCGGAAAGAAAATCCTGACTGGAGAATATCATCACCCAGGAGACCATATTCCATTGCTTGTGAAATAGCTATTTCTAAATGACGAATACTCTCTGGATATTCACCGCGGACATAAATATACCCCTGAAAAGCTCCTACGGCAAATCCAGCAATAGCCATAGCTTCCAGGATAGAATGAGGATCCCCTTCCAGGATCAAACGATCTTTGAAGGTTCCCGGTTCACCCTCATCAGCATTACAAACAATATACTTTTCATCATCTTGGGCTTTTTGAGTAAATTCCCATTTCAGACCAGTCGGGAATCCAGCTCCACCTCTACCAAGTAATCCAGAATCTTTCACAATTTTAATAGCTTCCTCCGGAGTTCCAGACAAAACCTTTCCTAAGGCCATATATCCATCCCGGGCAATATAATCTTCTATATTGGTTGGATCAATAAATCCACTATTTCTCAAGACCACCCGCTTTTCTCGAGTCAAAGGAAAAATTGGCTGAAAACCCTGATAGGTAGTTTCAGTTGGACCTAAATACCTGTAATCTTTTACTGGTCGACCTTTAAGAAGGTGTTCTTCAACGATGGTTTTGACCTGATCAAGGCTTACCGGAGCATAGATGACATTATCCGGATAAATGATTACAAAAGGAGAAGGGAGACCCGCTCCAAATGATCCGGTATCGAGAACCCGGACTTCTTGAGAAAGGCCTAACCGTTCAATCTCTTTCTCAAATTTCTCCCGAATCTGGGCAGCACCTAATACTACTGAACTACTGGTCATTTCAATCAATACGTGTGAACGATAAAGCATGAATATAATCCCCCCTCTCGGTCATCGGTAAAGTGCAAAGATTTCTCGAATACGCTCAGCATTTAAATTGCCATAAGTGACATCATTAATCATCATGGCCGGTGCAACTCCACACACTCCAAGACAACTGGTGACTTCAAGGGTAAATAAACCATTTTTGGTGGTTTCACCCTCTTTCACACCCAATTCCCTTTTTACAGCTGCTAAAACATCAGTAGCACCTAAAACATGACAGGGAGCATTTTTACAAATCCGAATGACAAATCTTCCTACTGGTTTGGTTTCAAAAAAAGAATAAAAGGTCGCCACTCCATAAATTTTACTGGAAGGAATACCAGTTTTGTGGGATATCCGTTCCAGAACATCTTTAGGAAGATAGCCATAAATCTGAGAAACATCTTCAAGAATAGCCATCAATGGGGTCTTTTCCTCTTGATATCGATCAATGATTTCATCAATCTTAGAATAGACCAGCTCAGTTCCTAACCGTTCATTCATTACTCTTCCTCCTCTACAGCAACAAGTTGATGAAGCTTTTTCATTTTCTTTTCTAAATCACATCGTAAGCATCTTTCTGCTTCACGTTTGGCATCAGCTTCACTCATACCCATCTTTACTTCTGCAAAACTACCGATCCGCTCTTTAACCGGTAATTCAGAAATATAGACCCTTTTTATTTCCTGAAGTACTGGTGGCTCTTCTAAAATCTGCATTCTTTCTGGTTCAGCAATGAATTCTTCTTCCTCATCACCTTTTAATTTTCGGAGATATTGATGAATACTATAAGCAGCTTTCTTCCCATAAGCCATGGCATTGACCACAGTTGCTTCGGCACCAATCATATCTCCTCCAGCAAAAACACCGGGTTGGGAGGTTAAAAGAGTATAATGATCGACCATCACATTTCCCCATCGATCAGCATGTAAACCACCTAGTTTATCCACCTCTGGCATTTGTCCAACCGCTGGTACCACCATATCACAATCAATAACCATTTCCGCACCTTCGATGGGAACTGGTTTTTTCCGACCACTTCGATCAAATTCACTTAATCGCATTCGTTGAAGCTTTATAGCTTTTACTTTACCTTTCTCATCTCCAACAATTTCCAATGGTGCCATTAGGTAATGGAAATTTACTCCCTCTTTCTCGGTATCTTCGATTTCTTCCGGAATAGCAGGCATCTCAGAACGGGTTCTTCGATAAACAATATTCACTTGTTCAGAACCTAACCTCAAAAGAGTTCGGGCTGCATCCATAGCAGCATTACCACCACCTAAGATCACTACATTTTTGGGAACATCAATATTTCCTCCCAAGTTAATAGTTTTTAAAAGATCCAGTGCCGGAACGACACCATCAAAGTGTTCTCCAGGAATACCCAATGGAGCACTTTTCCATGCTCCAACTCCCAAAAAGACGGCGTCAAATTTTTCTTTTAATTCATCCAATGAAATATCTTTTCCGATGGTAGTATTCAGTTGAATTTTTACTCCCATGGCTCGAATCTGGTCAATATCCCAGTTAAGTGGCCCTCTGGGTAGACGATAGGCTGGAATTCCAGCTGCTAACATTCCTCCGGCAACCGGTAAAGATTCATAAATGGTTACCGAGTATCCTTTCCTAGCTAAGAAATAAGCACAAGTTAAACCAGCTGGTCCCGATCCAACAATAGCTACTGTTTCTTCTCGTTTACGTTCCATCATGACCGGTAATCTAATATGGTTTTTCATGGCATAATCAGCTACAAAACGTTTTAAATCATCAATCGCTGCTGGTTCGTCAAGTTGGCCTCGTCGGCATTTCGCTTCACAGGGTCGGTGGCAGACTCGACCACAAACTGAAGGTAGGGGGTTAGAATCACGAATTATACGGAGAGCTTCGATATATTCACCCTCTTTAATTAACGAAATATATCCAGGAATGTCAATTTCCAAAGGACAGGTATGTTGACAGGGAGATTGAAATAAAGATCGACAAACCACCGCGGGACATCGTTTTTCCCGAATATGCATCTCATATTCTTCACGGAAATATTGAAGGGTACTTAAAACTGGATTGGGAGCAGTTTGTCCTAAACCACAAAGTGCGGTATTTTTAATTTGGATCGCCAATTCTTCCAGCAGTTCGATATCTCCTTCGCGTCCTTGGCCTTCGGTTATCCTTTGTAAAATTTCCAACATTCGTTTGGTTCCAATTCGGCAAGGGGTACATTTCCCACAGGATTCGTCTTGAACAAATTCTAAAAAATAGCGGGCTAAGTCCACCATACAGGTGTCTTCATCCATGACAATTAAGCCGCCTGATCCCATTATTGCTCCTAATTCTTTGAGTGAATCATAATCAATTTTTACATTAAGAAATTCCTTGGGAATGCATCCTCCTGATGGTCCTCCAATTTGAACTGCTTTAAATTTTTTACCATCACGTATTCCTCCTCCCAGATCGTAAACGATCTCACCGAGAGTCATTCCCATGGGGATTTCTACTAATCCAGTATTGGTTACATCCCCAGCCAGAGCAAATACTTTGGTTCCTTTACTATTTTCGGTTCCTATAGAAGCAAACCATTCCGGACCATTATTGATAATTGATGGTATATTTGCCCATGTTTCTACATTGTTAATGACGGTGGGTTTATTCCATAATCCACTTTGGGCTGGAAAGGGTGGTTTAGGTCGAGGCATTCCCCGCCGTCCTTCAACTGAAGCAATTAGAGCAGTTTCTTCCCCACAGACAAAGGCTCCGGCTCCAATGCGAATTTCCACATCAAAGTCGAACCCACTGTTCATAATATTCTTTCCTAAAAGTCCTAACTCTCGAGCTTGGTCAATGGCAATGGATAAACGTTCAATGGCCAGTGGATATTCAGCGCGAACATAAACATAACCTTGGTTGGCGCCAATCGAGAATCCAGCAATTGCCATGGCTTCGAGAACTGAATGAGGATCACCTTCCAAAATGCTCCGATCCATGAAAGCTCCTGGATCACCTTCATCAGCGTTACAAATAATGTATTTTGGAGTAGTCTGGCTTTTTTTGGTAAATTCCCACTTCAAACCGGTTGGGAAACCAGCACCTCCACGGCCGCGAAGACCAGATTTTTTTATCATACTGATGACTTCATCCGGTGTCAAGGAAGTCAAAACTCTCCCCAAAGCCAGATATCCATCTCGGGCAATATACTCCTGAATATTCAGAGGGTTGATAAAACCACAATTACGTAATGCAATTTTTACTTGTTTTTTGAAAAAATCTATTTCTTGAATAAATTTTTTTCGCTCCTCTTCAGATCCTTGAAAAAGTAAACGGTTAACAACTCTTCCTTTTAAAAGATGTTCTTCAACTATTTCCTGGGCATCCTCGGGAAGCAATTTTTGATAAAAAACTCCTTCAGGATAGATGATTGCCAAAGGACCCATATTACATGGTCCAACACACCCCGTTTCCACCAATCGTACTTCATTTTCTAACCCATTCTTCTGAATTTCACGAATAAGTGCATCTTTAATCAACAAAGCGCCAGATGAGACACATGCTGCACCAGCACAAAGTAATACCTGGCTTCTTTCCATCTCAGCCATAATGTTTTCCTCCTGTTGAGTTTATCGTTCAGTATGTACGACCCACTCCCCAATGATTTGACCATTCACCACATGGGAAGAAATGATTTGTCGTGCTTTGTCCGGTGATAAATCTCCATACAATACCTTTTCTCCACTTTTTTCTACACTGATTAAGGGTTCCCGATCACAGAGACCAATACATCCCGCCTGGGTCACAATAACATTTTTTAAATTCCTTTTGGAAATTTCATCAAGAATAGATGACATCACTTGACGAGCACCGGCAGCAATACCACAAGTTCCCATGCAAACCACGATCTTTACATCAGCAGTTCCTTCCCGAAGCATGGTATTCTTTTGAGCTTCTTCTTTAATTCTCTTTAAATCATCAATGCTAGTAATTTTCATCCCTTAAACTCCTTCCTGAATTTGGTTTTCCTGATATTGAATCCATTCTTTGATACTTTGAAGAACTGGTAAGATATCTTGCGGCCCTTGAAGACCTAACTCTTGAGACATTTTTTTAGTATTAAAAGACCAACGACAATTATCTTTTACGTGTTCATACTCAATCTCGATTTCCGGATGAGATGCATAAACTACCATAAGCGTTTCAGGGAGATTACCGAGAGGAGGCAGATCGATATGATTTCTTTGAAAGGTAGCTCTGATAGAAGTTCCCTTTCCAGGTTGAGAATCGATGGTGAGCTCCCCACCACACAGGGAAGTGAGTTGTTCCAAAAGAGGAATTCCCATCCCCACTTTTTTGTTTTGTTCAGTAAAGAAAGGATCTTTAACTCGAGCTAAGACCTCTTGGTCCATCCCTTTCCCGTTATCTTGAATAGTAAGGATAAACTGATTCGATTGGCTATCCTCAACGAGAGAAACACTTATTTTGCTTGCCTTGGCTCGTATGGAATTTTCCATAATATCAAGGATGTGCAAGGCTAATTCTTTCATTATTGATAGTTTTTAAGAATATTGGTTACCTGAGAGGGATTGACCCGTTTATGAACATCGTTGTCGATTCGAACCACCGGAGCTAAACCACAAGCTCCTGCACATCGCATAACTTCTAAGGAATAGAGCCCATCCTCGGTAATTTCTCCAATTTCTAATGAGAGCTCCTTTTGAAGTTGAGTCAGGATTTCCTGCCCTCCCCTAACATAACAAGCTGTTCCAAGGCAAACTTGGATAACGTGCTTTCCCCGAGGTTTCATAGAAAAAAAATGATAAAAAGTGACTACACCATAGACTTCGCTCAGAGGTACATCTAATTTTTTCGCTACGACTCTTAACACGGGGGGAGGAAGATATCCAATTAGGTCTTGAGCAGCATGAAGAGCCTGAATAAGCATACCTGATTTTCCCTGAAAATCAGCTAAGATATGCTCTAGTTCATTCAACTGCTCGGGAGATATTTCTAACACCTTTACTTTTTCTAATACTTCAGCTTGGGCCACGTGTTGCCCTCCTTCGTACAGTTTTCTGAAACATTCGGCAATATTATAAATCTTTTATTTAATTTTATCAAATTAATCAAAGTAAACTTTTATTTTGACTATAAGTATTTCTACCCTGAAAATACCGGAATGTTTTTTAAGGTAATTCTTTTAGAGCAACCAACCAGGATCTCCTTCTGGGCTTTCACCCTCATCCTCACCTTCTCCCATCCAGGGAGAAGGAACTATTTCATTCTTTTATTTATTTTTTTCCCTCGC
>JAGPGC010000171.1 GCA_018056205.1 Candidatus Atribacteria bacterium
ATCGAGTTCCACCTTCATTCCTTGTTGCAAAATCATTTTGGACCTATTTTAATATAGTTGTAAAAAAACGAACCAGAAGGCTATAAAGATATTTTTATAACCTTCTGGTATGAATAAACAATTTTAAAATCCGAAGGTATCAACGTTTTCCGGAGTTAATAGTGTGTCAGGAACATAGGAGAATCTTGCTTCAACATCAGTAACTGGCACTCCAGCCCAACCGTAATCGTTGCCTGGAACTGGGAGAACTTTATCTTTAGTGAGATAATCGTAAGTTATTCGTACCCCTAAGTAGGTCATCTTGGCGGAATCCAGCGCTAATCCACCTTTTACGATCCCTTTCTTGACGTATTCAGCGTTTTGTTTCGGCATTGCGACTCCCCAAACCGCCACTTTTCCTTCCAAACCAGCATTAATAATTGCTTGAGCCGCCGCCGGGATTCCTGTGGTAGTGGTACTGGCAAAACCAGCCAAATCAGGATGGGCGAGCAAAACTGATTCACATTGACTTAAGGCTTTTTCGTAATCATTGTCATTAGCATATAAGCCGACGATGGTGATATCCGGATATTTAGCCAATACCGCTTCAATAGCTTTTTGTCTCTGTTCAAGATAAGGTTGCCCAAGCCCGGCAGTGATTAAGGCAACTTTGCCTTTTCCACCAATTTCTTTAGCTAAACCTTCACCAATATTGGTTCCGCTTTGAGTTGGTTCCCAGCCTGAAGCTGTCCAAATTATGTCGGTTCCTGGTGCTCCAATATCAAATCCAAAAACCGGTATTCCTTTGGCTATGGCATCGGCAATTGGCTTTTTCATAGTTTCGGCATCAACTGCTGCTAAAATAATAGCATCAACACCTTTATTGACCTGGTCATTGAAGTAATCCAGCTGTTTAGCGGCATCTTCTTTTTCTGGAGCAGTATAAATAATATTAATGCCTAATTCTTCTCCTGCTATCTTAGCTCCTTCTTCACAGCGAACCCACCAGGGGTGACCAAGAGATAGCGGGATAACAGCGATAGTCAGCTCTTGAGCACTGGCTATCATAGTTATCGAAAGTAAAAAAACCATTATCAGAACAAAAAATATACTTTTTTTCACGGTTTATTCCCTCCATTTAAAATCATTTTCCTTAATGCAGTTTTGCCTTAGCCCATTACAAATTCCTAAAGTTAAAAAACTTGGTTCGTATTGACCGTTAAAAAATTTTCATCAAGTCTTGACGCTTGCTTCTCAAATTAAAGCCTTCACCTCCTCCACACCCATAATTTTTTCCAGTCTTCTCTTCTACTGCAGTTCCTTCACGGATTGTAAGACATTTTCAGCCATGTATTCAAGCTGTTCCTGATTTAAACCATACAAAGGAAGATGGGTAAAACAATGGTTAAATACCTGTTCAGCATTGGGACAGGCTTTTTCCCATTCTTCTTGATTATAACCTAATCTTGTCAAAATATTAAACTTATATAGTGGTGCAAAGTGAGGAATATTGGTAATGCCTCGCTCATCTAATTTTTGTTTCAAATTTTGGATATCTCCTTTTAATTTCTTCGGATCTATCTGTAAGAGGTAGAGATGGTGAGTTGACTTAATCTCGTCGGTATCTAAAAGTTGAGGAACAATAGCTTCATTTTCTTCAAACCGCTTGGTTAAATATTCGGCATTTTTTCTTCTTACTGAGATAATATCATTAATTCGGCTCATCTGTTGAATTAACCCCACTGCCTGGATTTCAGTTGAGGAACAGTTACCGGCAGCAAACGGACCATACTTTCCTTCCATAGCTACCACATCGTACAGCCAATTCTTAATTTTTTTACTTAGATCCAAGCCTAAAAAACGACACTTTTTCAAATCTTCACCAAAAGGAAGAGTTGATACAATAACTCCGCCCTCGCCAAAAGATGTTACGTTTTTTACTTCGTGAAAACTAAAGGCTCCAAAATGCCCAATAGCTCCAATTTTCTTTCCTTTATAGACCGAACCAAAAGCATGAGCAGCATCTTCTAAAACCATAATATCGTGTTGGTTTGCCAATTCCATTATCGGATCCATATCTACTGGCCAACCGCCAATATGAACTGGGACAATCACCTTGGTTTTTTTGGTAATCTTCCTGGCTACATCGGTTGGATCCATGTTTATAGTACGAGGATCGACGTCGGCAAAAACTACTTTCGCACCAACTGACAGAGGATAAGAAATAGTTGCCATAAAGGTAATAGCTGGGGCGATCACTTCATCACCAGGACCTAAGTTGACATATTTATAAGCGATCTCAAAACCGGCAGTCGCATTGGTAATAAATGTAGCATTATTAGTCCCTAAGAATTCATTGACTTTTTCTTCCAAAAGAGTAACGTTCTCACCTAAAGACAGCTTACCTGGTGCTTTTCCATGGAGAGATAAATTTTGAATTGCGGATTCAACCTCTTTTAAGGCATCATCATAACCATCATCATTTTTCATGATCAAAAATTTCACTAAGGCAATAATATCGGAGGCATTATAGTTTTCTCCGACTGCTGCCCAAGGTACTCGAGAAGGACCAGTGTTATAACGAAAGTCTGAGGGTTTGTTAGGCATTTATTTCCTCCTTTAGAATTTTTTAGGAGGGAATCTCATTTTTCTTGAATTAATGACTCCTCCCGGGTTTTTAAAGGTAAATTTATTGCTGATATTATAATTTTCTTAAAAAGAATTTGTCAAACTAAATATTCTATCTATTTAATTAATTTATAAACTAATTAAAACCTATTTTTAGATATTTTAGGTGTTTTACGAGTTATTTAATTTCGTATTTGTTCTTTTTTAAAATTATGAATTATTTTACAAAATTTTTTTGAAGGCATTTTTACGAATTTCTTAAATTTTTTAATAGGATAATAGGTGAAAAACAGTGATAAGTGATGAGAAAAAATCTTTGGAATCGGACTCACTCTATCAC
>JAGPGC010000172.1 GCA_018056205.1 Candidatus Atribacteria bacterium
CCCTCCACAATAAATATTTCTAACCATATTTGTCCGTGATAATTTTTCCGTAATTGAATCAATCCTTCGATTAAGGAAGCCAAGGTGATAGAGGGATGAGGTCGGTCAATCTTTTTAAATATTTCTTCAGTACCAGCATCCAGCGAAGGAAGAATGATATCGATTGGTTGAATATCTTGAAATAACTCGGGGTGAGTGGGGAAAAGGGTTCCGTTGGTAATTAGTACCAACTCTTGATCGGGAAAAGTTCTTTTAGCAAATTGCGCAATTGTTCCCAATCCCGAATGGAGGGTTGGTTCACCAAAGCCGGCGAAAGTAACACAGCTTGGAGGTTTAGATCGAAATAATAAACTTTCTGAATATTTTTGCAAAATCTTTTGGATATATTCATTAGATAAATATTCCTTTCGAACTACAGTTAAATCGGTGGTTTTCCCACACTCACAATAAGCACAATTGAGGCTACAAGTTTTATAAGGAGTTAAATTTATACCAAGGGAAACGCCTAAACGTCTTGATTGAACCGGACCAAAAAGGCATTTTTCTTTCATTTTTTCTCATCGTCCTTATCAGCAAATTTTAAAAAATCGATTACTTCAGCTGAAAAAGTGTTCCAAAAGAGTTTTAAACCCAATAATAATGATTGCTATTCCACCAATAATTTCCGGTTTTGAAATATATTTTCTTCCTACCCGGTGACCGAACGTTACTCCAACAAAGGTCATAATTGAAGCAACTACACCAATGATAACGGCAGGAAGAAGGATTCCATCCTTTAACAGTGCGAAAGAAAACCCGACAGCCAAAGCATCAATACTGGTAGCAATTGAAGCCACTAGCAAGGGAATCCCTCGGCTGATATCCACCATAACTTGATCCTGGTCATTATTGAGAGCCTCGTATACCATTTTCCCTCCAACCAAGCTTAATACTGCAAAAACAATCCAATGATCAATTGATTCAGTAAATCGGGCAACCCGAAGCCCGGCATAAAAACCAATTAGAGGCATAAAAAACTGGAAGAGACCAAAAGACAATGATAAACGAAATCTGGTGTTGAGGGTGCAAACTTTTTGACACATACCAAAAGCCACTGCTAGAGAAAATGCATCCAGACCAAGCCCAAAAGCAATTACCAGTATTTCAAGCACATTTTCTGCCTCGAATTATGTAGGATGAAAAATTTTAATCCTTAGTTAATTGCGAGAATTATAACCAAAAGTTAAGGCGAAAAAAAGATATTGAAAAAATATTTTGATTATTTTAAATGGTCGAGGAAATTTAGTAAATGGATAATTAAATGTTGTAAATAATTTGGAAAAAATATAAGATAAAAAACATGAAGAGGATCACAAAATTTTTCATTTTTATTGGTATTTTTATCATTTTTTTAAATATTTTAACTCTTAAAATTTTTGATGAAACCATCAAAATTAAATTAGGAAATGAAGTACTTTTTGAAAGATATGGTAGCCTCCTTAAGGGGAAGAGAATTGGTTTAATTACCAATCAAACTGGTTTGAATAGCCGTTTTGAATCAACTGCTGAACTTTTAGCCAATAATAATCAGACAATGTTAGTAGCACTTTTTACACCCGAACATGGATTGGATGGTAAGGCTAAAGCCGGTGAATATGTTGAGTCATACCTTCATGATCAATTTAAAATTCCTGTTTATAGCCTATACGGACCAACTCGAAAACCAGCTCCTAATATGTTAGAAAATCTTGACCTCTTACTCTTTGATATTCAGGATATTGGCGCTCGTTCCTATACTTATATATCTACCCTCAATTACTGCATGCAAGCAGCTAAGGAAAATGGTAAAACTATCATTGTTTTGGACCGTCCTAACCCTTTGGGGGGATTAACCGTTGATGGACCGGTGTCTGAAGAAGATTTTCTCAGCTTTGTCGGTGTTGATATCCTTCCTATGGCACATGGTATGACGGTCGGAGAACTGGCGCGTTATTTTAACCGTCATATTGGAGTAAAATTAATCGTTGTTCCAATGGATGGATATACCCGGGATATGATGTTTCCTGATACAGGCCTGCGTTGGATTCCCACCTCACCAATGATTCCTGATTTTCTCTCAGCCTTAGGGTATATGGCTACTGGTTTGGGTGAAGGAACCGGAATTCGACAGGATGATTATTTTAAGTGGGTGGGAGGAAAAAATATTAATTCCAAAGTTTTTGCTCAAGATTTAAATCGGATTGGTTTACCAGGAGTTCACTTTATTCCTCAAACCAAAGGAGAATTAGGAGGAGTTCAACTCAATATTACTAATATAAGAACTTTTCAACCAGCCTATACCGGGTTGTGTATTCTATCCTGTGCTCATAAATTGATTTCTTACCCGGTACCAAAAAGCAATAAAGAATTGACAATGTTCGATAAAATTATGGGGACCGCCTTAATTAGCAATTTGATTGAAAAGGATGCTTCCTATCAAGATTTGCAAAACGCTTATCAAGAATCCTTAGAAAATTTTAAAAAAGAAAGAATAAAATATCTTATTTATAAATAGCTATCCTGAAAATACCTGAACGTTTTTTAAGGTAATTCTTTTAGAGCAACCAACCAGGATCTCCTGCTGGGCTTTCACCCTCATCCTCACCTTCTCCCATCCAGGGAGAAGGAACTATTTCATTCTTTTTATTTATTTTTTTTCCCTCGCCCCTTGGTGGGAGAGGGTCAGGGTGAGGGGGGATACTTATTTTCATTTTCATGTGGTACGGCAAAACAACATAAAGGTTTATAGTGATAGACCATGGTAGATGTTTTGGATGATTATTTATCTAAGAATAGGAGGATGACAAGATGGTTTAGCCTTTAAAGCTAGTAGGACCCATTCCTGGGTAATAGAGCTGCTTTTCAGCATAATTAAGCAATTGAGTTGCAATGGTTACCAGTATCAAATATATAATTCGAATGAC
>JAGPGC010000173.1 GCA_018056205.1 Candidatus Atribacteria bacterium
ATTCTGAGCGGTGCTCTCCCGCGTGAGAATCCCATCCTTTAAAAAGACAAAAGATGAGACCCTCACGCCCTCGAACTGCGAGAGCTCAGGGTGACGACTTTTTTTAAGCTTTTCACCATTTACTATTTACTATTCACTATTCACTGTTTTTATTCCCCTCTGGGGTGTAGGGGTGGATTTTATTTTCATCCTTATGTGGTGCGGCTAAAAGCCACCTGAGGGTCTAGCCTGGTAGCTGCCGATAATTAGGCAATGGTTCTCTCTGCCTATCTTCACCCGAATCCCTGCCCGGCAGGAATAGTTGACCGATTAGAGGATTATCCCTAAAGCAGCTACCTTGACTATTTAAATTTAAGACCGCCCAGCATTGCTAATTTAGATAAATCCTGGCTTTTAAACTTCTTTGCTCCTGATTATTATTCATCAATCCAGCAATAGCAAGAATATATTTTACCGAATAGGTCCTGAGATGTCCCCTTAAAACCAACTTATCGTAACCTTGCCTTGGGGAAGGATGATTTTATTCAAAAAATTAAAGCTATAGTTGAAAATCAGAGAGATTCCAATCACCAATGCAAAATACTCCTATAATCCTAAAGAAATTATGGAAAAGATAGCTGAGGTAAACCAGCTAGGAAAGGAAAGATTAATGAGTAAGGCCAGGGGAAATATCTATATCGGTCGCTTACCTTATACTTAATCAAGATATTAACCCCTCTAAAAACTTACTGAATTTGGGGAATTGTTGAATAGGGATTATTCAGCAGTTTCTCAAGCTGCGAAAAGGTTGGAACCGAAATGTAAAAAAGATAAAGAGATAAAGAGAATAAAAGAAAGAGTAATCGAATTACTAAAAAAGAATTGAATGTCCAATGTTGAAACCTGACCCCCTTAAACTTACTGGTAAATGTTGCTTGGTAATTTATTTCTCATTAGGGTATGACTCCAAAAAATCCTTGATTACATCATATATTTCCATTGCCAACTTGTAAAATTTTTTTGCAGCTTCCACAGTTGGTTTCCCATATGATAATAGCCCCCATTCTGACGGATAGCGAGCATCAATATATAATGCATCAAGTTTCTTAATCAAATCCCAATCAACTTCAAATTGTATAAAATTGTCCACTGTAGCAAACAATTTTTCCAAATTATGAGTTTTGATAACTCCTATTTCGAACTCTTCTATAACTGCTTTCAGGGATTTCTCTATAGCCTGCTGAGAATGAAGAGCTACAATATTTGTCAGGTGAGGATTGTCAATAATTTCAACCATAGTCTCAATATCATCATAGGCCCTTTCAAGCCATTCCTTAGTTATTTCTTTCATATAGTACAATACCTTTCTCAGCTATTTCACGGTAGAACATACTATTAAGCTCTATAAATCTTTTATGCATCGGTTTGGTGTGCACGATAAGGTCAATAGGGACGCTTCTCTGTATATCTGTGAGCACATTGGACACCTTCAAGTAAATCTGCATTTTTTCGTCAAAATCAACTGGCATAATATCGTCATCAGTTACTACAATCAAATCGATATCGCTATCTTTTGATGGCTCGCCATAAGCGTAACTGCCAAAAAGGATCACTTTTTCAGGATTTAGGGGTTTCAGTCTCTCTATCAATTGATTTTTTAAGTTTTCATCAAGTTTCATAATAACTACTCAACTTTCGTACTAAAATAATTACTAATAAATCTTCATTTTAAAGGATTTTTTAATGGAAACAATCCTCCTTTTTGGTTGAATTGACTTAGAAAACAAAACTAATCAACAAAGAAAGAGGTGTCTTCAGGTCTATCCTACCAGAAAATTATGAAAATGAAAGGGCACAGTTACCAAGATTTTCCTCCTTTTTCAAGGAGTTCAAATTAAACCAGCTGTTAAGAAAATGTAATATTAGCAAAGGGGAAGGAATACGGTGAAAGACATCTTCCAGGCCATCTTTCTTATTGCTTTTACTGGAAAAAGTTTTTCTGGTTTTCTCCACTCTAAGAATCCCATTTTTCAAAGCAAGAAAGACGGTATTTACCGTTTTCTCCAAAAGACCAGTAGCAACTGACGAAAATTACTCTTACTCCTCGGTAGCCAAGTGGTCACTGAGGATCTTCGATGAAGCACTTAAATATTGTCCCTTAGTGGCGACCATTCTCTTTCAGGATATTACCCTGATGGAAGTACTCACCTTATTGCTTGAGCTTTTTTAAATCAACTATTAAAATGTTTTAGTCATTTTAGAAAAAAAAGTCAAAAAGCTATTCTATTATTTTGTAAATAGTCTTCCATTATGATTGAGAGAAAAAGAACTATTATTGAACTGAGAAAGTTGAGTATTAAATGAATATCCTAAAATAGTTTTAATAGATCAAATTATAATGAGAAATGAACAACAACTGAATTACCTTGGTTATTGTTCATTGGATTTTACTGTTAAGTCCATATAATTGTGTAAATTGGAAGAGCCAATTTCAAAAACCTCGGTTAGAATGTAGTTATCAACCAACAATCAAAACCGGAGGGATTTTGAAATGGCTCAATATCAGATTACCGAAACTTTTGAACTTTTGCATCACCTTTTTGAAAAAAATACCCAAGACTTGAGGGATGGCACCGCTCTTAGAATCGATCTTAAACCAAATCCTCCCAGCTCAAGGCTACTCAAGCAAGTAAATGCTAAAATACTAGGAACGAACCGATACTCGAAAAGGATATCGGAAGGAGACCTATCCTCCTACTCTTGTCACTCGAGTGGGAAGTCTCACTTTAAAAGTCCCCCGTCTTCGTAATGGTGACTTCTCTACTGATCTTTTGGCCCGCTTGGGAAAAAAGTGAACCAGCCTTCATCCTGGCTCTGATGGAAATGGTAGTAAATGGAGTTTCCACCCGTAAGGTAGCAAACATTACTTATGAGC
>JAGPGC010000174.1 GCA_018056205.1 Candidatus Atribacteria bacterium
AAGTTGGGGAATAATTATTTTGGTAATAATTGAACTATTTTTTGTTGTATTTCTTCTAGGGTGATAACCTGCTCGGATAAATTCTTGATTACAGTAAAATAAATGGTAAATGATTTTGATACTTGGGGTGGGAGAGTAAATTGAGAATTATTTGAATACACTACATAAGGAGCAGCTCCTGGTTCATTTGAATAATTTTTACCCCATGACCAGATTTCTGCTCCGCTGAAAAACTCTTTAGGTGACCATGATTTAACCATTGCTGATTTTAATTCTGGATAGTAAACGCCACATAAGTTTGCGGTAAGTGGGGAAGCTGACTGAAAAACTATATAATCATTCATCATTTCCCATCGTGAAAAGTAAACTGGCCAATCCATCAAGCTTTCTTTAGTTCCAGCCCAATCGTTTCGGCTTTCAATGAGTTTTATTTTTTCTACCGGCAATAAGATTTGATGGTTTGATTCACCAGATTCATCCATTGAAAAAACTGAATAGTCTCGAAAATCCAGTTTTTTTGGGCTTTTCTTTGAAGTATTGGTTATTTTGATTTCAATTTCAACTACCGGGTTGGCTTCTTTCATTCGAACCCATATTTCAGTGAGAGTTTTCTGGAACATATCTTTCCCAGAAAGAAAGATTTCTCCCAAAGTATCAGTAGAGTTTTGAATTTTGAAATCCAGGTCAAATGGTTGGCGATCTCGAGTATTCCAAGGAAGCGACAAATAGTACCCACCGAACTCAACCGTATGTAGTCCTCCTGGAAGAACCATTGGATCAGGAACAAACTTTTGATAGAGAAACGACTTTTGATTGTCGGGTAAGGTAAAATTAGAAAGAATACGACCTCGATTGGGAATTACATCTATGCCAACCAACTCATTGCTCATATTAATAATTTCAGGGTTAGTTTTTGTACTGGCCAATTCAGCTACTGGAAGCACGTATTGATCTTTAGTTACATTAATTGATACTTTAGATTGAGCTACAGAAAAAAAAGTAAAAACTAAAAGCATCATCACGGTCAAAGTAAAAACATATGGTTTTTAATATTCAATTGGATTCCCTCCATTTTTTATTATTCTTTCACTGCTCCTGCAGTGAATCCTTTGATAAAGTAACCAGATACCAGCAGGAAAATCTATTGCCAATACGGGACTGGTTCACATCTTTGGAACTGGTCATTCCCATATTTTTGGTGAGGAAGCTTTTTACCGAGCTGGGGGTTTAGCTTGCATTAACCCAATTCTTGAACCTTCCCTTATGCTTCATGCCGGAGCCATGAAGTCTTCGGCTCTTGAAGACTTAGAGGTATATGCCGATAAAATTTTTAATCATATTCAACCTGAAAAATCGGATATTTTCATCATTTTCTCCAATTCTGGGGTTAATCATGTTCCAGTGGAAATGGCTCAGAAAGTTAAAGAATTTCAATTACCTTTAATAGGCATCGGGTCAAAAAAATATAGCGATTTTTTAAAAAACACTAAAAATCGTCGATCACTTAGCGATTTTTCTGATATATTTATTGATAACCATACTGAAATAGGTGATGCAGCCCTGTCAATATCTGGTTTGGAGCAAAAAATTGCACCTACTTCCACAGTTTGCGGGACCTTTATTCTTAATCTCATATTAGCAAATGTTTCCTTGTGGCTAATCCAACAAAAAAACATTATTCCTCCAATCTTTATTAGTGGGAATTTACCTGATGGTAAGAAAAAAAATACCGACCTTTACCATCAATACCGAAAAAGAGTCAGATCTTTATGATTGATGATTTTCCTTATATTTTGACCATTGATATCGGTACCACCAATTTAAAATGTATCATTTATGATGGAAATGGATTAGTAGTGGCTCAAATATCACAATCCCATCCAACTTATTATTCATTACCTGGATATGCCGAACAAAATCCATCGATTTGGATATCCAATCTACAAAATCTTCTTCGTGAATTAAATAATAAACATCTAAAAATAATTAAAGCTATACAAGGAATATCTCTGACTGGTCAAATGCATGGGCCAATATTCTTAAATTCTAAACAAGAAATAGCCTATCCATGCCTGATTTGGTCTGATACCAGGGCACAAAAAGAGGTAAATTATTTAAAAAATTTATTCACTTCGGAATATTTTTTAAAAATTACAGGTAATCCACTTCAAGAAAGTTTTACCCTTCCTAAGGTTATTTGGCTTAAAAATCATCAACCAAATCTTTTTTATAGTGTCGATAAAATTGTTTTCCCCAAGGATTATATCGGCTTTATTTTAACCGGTAATTTATCCACCGATCACTCCGATGCTTCGGGATCGCTAATGTATAATATTACAAATCAATGCTGGAGCGAAGACATTTTACAAAACTGTGGTTTAAGAAAATCCCTACTTCCAGAAATTATTCAAAGTGATGTAATCATGGGAAGAGTATCTTCCGAGGCTTCCAAACAGTTTGGTATTCCCGAGGGAATTCCAATAATTAAAGGCGGGGGTGATTTAGCAACTACTGCTTTAGCAACTGGAACCAACCAAAAGGGAAGTTTGTCCCTTTGCATTGGAACAGCAGCCCAGATGTTGATAAGCTTTGAATCAATTAAAGAAAAACTTCTGGGACATTTATACTTTTTTTCCCACTGCATATCTCAGGCTTATTTTTGTCTTGGAACAGTTCCAACTGGTGGGTCTTCAATTCAATGGTTTCAAAATCTTTTTGATTCGGAAAAACAAGATTCTATTTATCAAGAATTAAACAACCTTAACGATGAAATTGTTGAAAGGAATATTCTTTTTTTCCCTTATTTAATGGGAACTGGAACTCCTTATTTTGATTATCGAGCCAATGGTGCCTTTTTGGGACTTCAAATTAAACATAAGAGAAATGATTTGATATTTTC
>JAGPGC010000020.1 GCA_018056205.1 Candidatus Atribacteria bacterium
TATAAATACCGTGACGAGTGATGAGTAAATAGTGACGAGTAAAAAACCAAAAAAGGCACCCACCCCGTCACTGCGTGACACCCCTCCGCTGGAGGGGAATAAATACAGTGAATAGTGAATAGTAAATGGTGAAAAGCTTAAAAAATCTGTCACCCTGAGCCCTCGCAGTCCGAGGGCGTGAGGGTCTCATCCTTTTATTAATTATAATTTCCAACACCTAATAAAACAATATTATTAATAAAATTGTACCCCGTTTTTTGTTTTTATGAAAAAATATTCATGGATATGAGTATTTTTGTCAATAATGAAAAAAACCGTTTAGCTTCTTATTGATGCTAAACCGAAAGATACTATTGAAGTCTATGACCTTTATAATAAATTTGGTGAAAAAACAATCACCTTTAAGTTCGATTAAGGTAAATTCCTTCTTAATTAGGAATTCCATTCAATTCGAACTCATTAATAATTTAAAAATTGAATCTAACAAAACCCTCAAGAAGATTTCTGCATAAACTCTTTCATTATCAAAATGAACCAATCAATTTTTCTTTTATCAATCCAATAATGAGTAACCAAGCGAAACTCTCCTTGCGAGGGAGGATTAATTTTTATATATTTTTTAAACAAAAACTGAACGAAATTATCCGGATCAAAATTTTCCTTTTGGATTTGGAAAAAAACCATGTTAATGTCAAGTCGGTCTTCCATAACCTTCAAGGATGGAATTTCTTTGAGTTTACTGGCTAAATAGCGAGCATTTTCATGATCAATAGGAAGCCGTTGAATCATCTTGTTGAGTGAAACTATCCCTGCCGCAGCTAAAAAACCACTTTGACGGAGTCCTCCCCCCATCAACTTTCGGTTTTTTAAAGCTCGCTCAATAAAAGACTTTTTTCCAGCTAAAATAGAACCAACCGGTGCACATAAGCCCTTAGAAAGACAAAACATCACAGAATCACAATATTGACTTATCTGGGTTGCATCAACATTCAATGCAAAAGCCGCATTAAAAATGCGAGCTCCATCAAGGTGAATTGGTATACCCATTGATCTGCTGTAATTAAAAATTTCTCTCATATCAGCAAGAGGGATCACCTTCCCTGAAGAATGGGCATTTTCCAGACATATTAAACCAGTCCGCGGGTTATGGATATCTCCATCACGATAGCGACGTTTAAGGTCATCAATAGTTATACGGCCATTATTATCGGGAATACATCGTAATTGAACTCCTGCAATTACTGCAGATGCTCCAACTTCGTGCATTACAATATGATTACTATCTGGTATAAGTACTTCATCTCCTCTTTCAGTATGAGAAATAAGAGCTAATTGATTTCCGAAAGTTCCTGATGGAACAAATAAAGCAGCTTCTTTACCAACTGTTTTTGCCGCTAATTCTTCCAACTGTTGAGTGGTTGGATCATCCCTATAAACATCGTCACCTACTTTAGCCTTAAACATGGCATCTAACATTTCTTCAGTTGGATGAGTTACGGTATCGCTTCTTAAATCTATCCACTGATTATGGTAATTATTAAAATTTGACAAATTTACCTCACATCCTCCTAATTTAATAAATCTTACCAATCAACGTTTTTCGATCATTTCTTGGTATAATTTTTCGGTTTTTTTTATTACTCGTTCAGGTGGAACACCAAGCTGTTCTGCATACCAAACTGCTCCCCCCGCACCAACCCCTTCTTTGACATATCCTTTTTCATAATCAGAAAGGCCGGTAAAGCGCGATCGGCTAAAATCCAATGGTGCAGAATAAATTTTGACATCGATTTGTTTAGCAAGATCCAAAAATTGGGCAAACTTATCATGAACTACATAGGTAGTTGTGGCAACCAAGAGCGATTTATTATATCCGGAATGGCGAAGTAAAGCAGCAACTGCCAGCATCTGGGTTCCTCCAGCTAAAATGACCTCGGTTCCATCTGGAACGCCGATAGCCATCCCAAACACTGTAGCCTGCATTGGATCTCCTAATTCACCAATGGCTTCTACTGGTTTTCCATTTAAGCCACCAGGATTTATTTTGGTTCTCTGAGCAGTATTTTCCCAAATTTGTTCTTTAAGTTGAACTGGATTAATTGGACTGGCTGATGATACCATGCCATTATAACCTAAAGCCTTTAAAATCAAATAGGCAGTAGTGGTTCCACCGGGAAGTGATTCAGCAATCACAATCTTCTTTGATAATTTTCCTAATATACTTCCTAAAGATTTTGATTTTTCAATTAACAATTCTACCTTGGAAACAGCTTGATTAATTTGAGGATCTTGTCCTGGATCGACATTCATTTCAATATAGGGAACGACCGGGGGGAGATAAGTTCCAGAACGAACGATTAATATAGGAAATCCAGCTTCACAATAGGCAGCATGGGTTATAATTGCCGGGGTTGGATGCCCTTGAGGATCAACCGGAATAGCATCAATGACACGAGGCTTTCCCCACAAAATCATATCAGCATCAGCCGGGGCTGTGTAAGGAATAACCGCTGGATTAGAACCGGCAATTGATACTCCGGGTATTTTACTTACGTCACTACCGCTTATCACTAAAACAAACATGAGAATGAATCCTCCTCAAAATTTAAAACTTTAGTGGGCTTTTCCTTTTTTTATTAATTCCATTCGATATTTTTCGGCATCGAGGTTTCTAATCTCTTCACATTCCTCATTTGACAAAATCCGTGGTTCACCAAATTGTTTAGCTGCAATTAATATTCTGGCTGATTCTTCGATTAGCTCAGTTCTTTGAAAAGCTTCTTTTAGATTCTGACCAACGGTTAATGCACCATGACCAAGCATGAGCACCCCATTCTTATCTTTTATTTGATTTTGAACTGCCTGAGCCAAATTAGTTGTGCAAGGAGTAATGTAGTCAATATAAGCTAATGATCCTAAATAGGCTACAAAATCAGGGAACATCGGACCAATTCGTCCGCCACCAGCAATGACTCCAATCGTAAGAGGTGGATGGGTATGAACGACAGCATTCACATCCGACCTTTCTAAGTAGCAAAACCAATGCATGACCACTTCAGAGGAAGGTCTACCTTCCGATACGGTTTTTCCGGTTTCAAGATTTACTGCAACATAATCCCGCGGTTCTAATTCATCAAATCCCAAGCCACTTGGTGAAATTAACATAATATCCTTATATCTGGCACTTATATTCCCACCAGCACCAACTACTAACTTTTTTTCAATGACCTTTCGACCCCAAAAAACTAATGATTCTCGGAGTTCTTTTTCATCCATTATTTTTTTCGCCCCTTTTTATAATAATTCTCTTTAAATTGAAACTTATTTTACCTCTCAACCCAAGGTGAGGTTGGAAATTTCGCCTTATTCTGTCATTCCCGAATTTTTTAATCGGGAATCTAAAGGTTTTTAGACCCCTGATAAATACATTCAGGGGTGACAAAAAAGATGGTAGACCCTCGTGTTGCTTTTAGCCGCACCACATGACAATGAAAATAGGTAGCTCCCTCACCCTAACCCTCTCCCACCAAGGGGCGAGGGAAAAAATAAATAAAAGAGTGAAATAGTTCCTTCTCCCTGGATGGGAGAAGGTGAGGATGAGGGTGAGAGTCGATAACTGATAGTCGGTAGTCGGGTGAATTGGCGAAAAACGCCGAGAGGTAGAGCGAGCAATTCCCCTCCTGCGGAGGGGTGTCGCTTGCGACGGGGTGGGTGCCTTTATTTTTCACCATTCACCATTCACTGTTTACCGTTTTCAATTATTGAAAATTTGGTTCATTTTAATCGGTTCCTTAGAAAAAAGAAAGAGAGGTATAATAAATAAACAATTGAGAACGATTTAGACAGATATAATTTTTAAACAATTTCTTGAATAACCAATTAATAAAAGGAGGAATAGATGATTATTAGTGCCAGCCGTCGAACCGATATTCCTGCTTTTTACGGAGAGTGGTTTATTAGACGGCTTCGAGATGGATTTGTTGTTGTACCCAATCCATTGAGCATCCATCGTTTCACAATACAATCCCTTTGCCCTGACCAAGTTGAAGCAATGGTCTTTTGGAGTAAAAATCCCCTTCCTTTTTTCAATTACCTTCCCGAAATTGACCATTGGGGTTTTCGTGACCGCTATCTTTTCTATTTTACTTTAAATCCTTATCATCAAACTGTTTTTGAACCCCATCTTCCACCCCTATCAGAGAGGGTAAATACTTTTTTCAAACTTGCTGATTTGATAGGTCCGGAAAGAATTATTTGGCGTTACGATCCAATCATCTTTTGCCAAGGGAATCTTAAACTTGACTTGATATTTCATAAACAAGCCTTTTCCCAGCTTATTAAATTACTATATCCCTTTACCAAAAAAGTAGTACTGAGTTTTCTCGATTTTTATAAAAAAAATCAGGCGGCTTTTAATGATCTCAAAAAACAAAAAAATATTGAGATAATTGAACCTAACCTAAACGATATTAATGAATTGACTAAAACCATTGTAAATATTGCTAAGTGCTATGGAATTGAGGTTTATGGATGCTGTGAAAAAAAAGAATATACTGAGATTATAAATAATAATGGCATTAAGCCTGGGTGTTGTATTCATTTTAGACATATTGAAAGCATTCTCCCCAACGTACAAATTCCAAAAATATTACAAAAAAAAGATCCCGGCCAAAGGGATAATTGTGGTTGTTCAATCAGTAAGGACATAGGAACTTACCATACTTGCTGGTATCGCTGTGGATATTGTTATGCAACAGACATACGTCGTTTCAAGTACTGTTCCAATCCTAATCTTCCTTATCTTCAATAAAAAGCCAGTTTAGGTCAAATTTTTCCTTAATTAAAAAAATTAACTCCCTTTTTTCTCTGGTTTTCGGTAAGGACCAGGAATAAATTCAACGGTAGGGCGATGTTGCTGCGTTTGAGGGTAAAGTTCCATAAGGTTATAAATTTCTTGTGGAATACCAATACGAACTGGTAAACCTAATTCCTGGGCTAACTCTACGGTAATCGGAAAATCATGGGTCCATACTCCGGTGCTTAATATTTCCGCCAATTTTTGGGCTTTTTCTTCTTCAACCTTTTCTTTTACTAAATCATAAACCACCTGATAAACTTGACTGATAGCTTTTCGGGCTATATCACCTAAAATCAAAGTTTCATCATCACGATTTGGATTGGGTATTGCCAATGCTTTCAATACCGAAGCTGCTGGATATTGAGAATGCATTGTACCGATTTGTGGATCAACTGGTCCGATAACGGCATTTGGATCCATAACTACTTCATCAGCAGCTAATGCGATCAAGGATCCACCTGACATGGAATAATGGGGAATAAAAACGGTTACTTTAGCTGGATGCTTTTTAACTGCCCGAGCAATTTGTTCCGCAGCGAGAACTAATCCTCCTGGAGTATGTAAAACGAGATCAATAGGAATGTTTTTATTGGTCAAATGAATTGCTCTCAAGATTTTTTCGGAATCTTCAATATTAATATAACGAGCTATAGGAAAACCAAAAAAAGTCATTTCTTCCTGACGATGAATAAGAGTAATGACTCGAGAACCTCGCTTTCGTTCCAGGCTTCGAATAAAAAAATACCTTTGCTGTTGAAGGGCTTTCATTTGAATGATGGGATAAAACATGGCAATTAAAAAAATAATTATTAAAATATTCCAAAACACTGGATTAGGCCTCCTTTAATTTTCCCAAAATGACTTAATAAATCATATCCATTTTAAAACCATTTAATGGGAACAGATATTTCATTTAATGGTTATATTGAAATACGAACAAACTTTATTATAAATGGTAAATCTCAGCCTTACTATACTTTTTAATCTTAATTAATCTTAAGGGAGGCCATTATGAACCAAAACCGTGAACAGTGGGTGAAGGAGGTTTTCCGTCAAACAGTTATTAAAACAGTTGAAAAAGGAGAAGAATTGAAGGATAAAATTCAAAATTTAACTGAAGAAATTATAAATTCAGAAATCAAAAACATTGGTTTTTCCCGAGAAAAAATGAAAACCTTAACTCAAAATGCCATGGAAGGAATTCTTGAAGGAACAAAAGAAACTCGAGAAAAAGCTGAAGAATTGACTCAAAAAGCCGTCGATGGAATGATAGAAGCCATCAGGAACATCCCAGGTATTAGTAAAACCAAAACCCGAGAATATCTCAAACAAGCTGTATCAAGTATTAAGGCTACTATTAATAATGCTGGGGATCGAATTTTGGATTCAGTACATAATACTCTTGAAAATATTTTCGAACTTAAACAGAAAGCCCGAGTTACTTTTAAGTGTACAGCACCAGCTGCTTCTCAGGTTTATTTAGTAGGATCCTTTAATGATTGGAACCCCACTGCTACACCACTTAAAAAAACCCTTAAAGGACATTGGAGCGTCACCCTCACTCTACCTCAAGGAAGGTATGAATATCGCTATTTAATTGATAATCAATGGTTTACTGACCCGAATACCCCTCATGTTTTTAACGAGTTTGGTTCGGAAAATTCGGTTCTCATCGTAGAATAATAACAAGTCATTTTCTTAAAAAATTTTTATTTTCCCATCTACCACTCTTTTCTTAAAAAATTAGCCGGAGAGTTGGTAGATGGAAAATAATTTATATTTTTGGTATATTTGCAAAATTCTTTTTGAAGGTATTTTCATCCATCTTAGCAATACTGGAAAGTTTGGATAGTAAAGTAGGATCATTTAATTCGTTTGGTTCAAGCAAGGTCATAAAAGCTCTGGCTACCTTGTAGTTATAAGAATAAGTATTCACTAAACGGATAGTTTTCTTGCCACTATCAGGATCCATAATTTGATGGAAAGGAATCGGGTTGAGGTTTCCTTCCAATATACTGATCATAGCCCCAGCTTCTTTAAAGTCAGCTTTATAATCGTCACCGAGTAGAAAATCCACCGCTCCGTATCCTAACTCACGAGTATATTCAATATCAAAAGAAATAGGATCAGCACACCTTAGTTCATATCCGATATCTTTGGTTACTATGGTAATTTTCTGATCTCTTTCTGCACATCGGTTTTCTATTTCTCGCTTCAAAAGATCTCCTAATGGAACTTCAGCCAATCGGGGATGACCATGAGGATCTTTAGGTATAGGCCTTCCTAAAACTTTTTCTAACTGTTCAAAATCACCAAATTTATAAGTTACTCCTTCGGCGATAACAGCAATTCCCCAATCCATACCCTGAAGTTTTCTTTTAAGCATTGACCCTTCAATGATATCGCAAACATCCTTTAAGGTGGTTTTTCCATCACCAAACTGTTCCGGAATGATGGTTAAAGTTGCTCCTGCTGCAATTCCCATACCTAAAGCCAAATGTCCGGCACTTCGCCCCATTGCAACCACAAAATACCATCGACCAGTTGTTCGGGCATCCTCTAATAAATTTTTTAAAAGGTCAGTCCCTAATTCCCGTGCGGTTTGAAAACCAAAAGTTGGCATATCACCGGGTAATGGCAAATCATTATCAATAGTTTTGGGGACATGGGCAACATAAAAATTTTTTATTTCTTTGGATATAATACTAGCACTAAATGCAGTATCATCTCCTCCAGTTGTCACCAGGTAACCGATATTCATCATCTCCATAGCTTTCTTGACATTAGTTACTTTTTCAGTGTCGATTTTCCCATTCTTTACCAGGCTATCTCGAGCAGTTCCTAAGATCGATCCACCCTTAAAATGAATTCCATTAACAACTTTTCGGTCCAAGTCAATGGTATGAAATTTTGGATCAAAAGAAGCTGAAGAAATCCACTTAAATCCATTATAGATACCTACTACTTCATAACCTCTTTGGATTGATTCAAGTGTTACTGAAGATATGACACTATTTAAACCTGGTGCTGGTCCACCACCCACCAGAATGGCTACTTTCTTTTCTCCCATAATGAAGTTATACCTCCTTCTCAATCACTCCCATTAATTAGAGTTGATTTGTACATTAATAAGTGGACTTTCAAATTTTAACAGAAATTCATCTATAAAGACGAGACTATCAAAAAGCTGCAGGAGAGATTGAAAATAATCTCTCCTGCAAATCACAATCAATTTCCTATTTTTTCTCAACAGCCTTAACTGGAACAAACAATGTTCGACCAGCACGGCTAATTAGAAGAATAGTCGTATCGCCAGGTTCAACTTTTGCTAAAATATTATTAAATTCTGCTACTGAAGAAACATCCACTCGATTTATTTGAAGGATTACATCACCAGCTCTCAGCCCGGCATTGTCAGCTGGACCACCAGGTGTTACTGATACAATAACTATTCCTTTGCTTTCCGAGAACCCAAATTTCTGTTGTAGATCTGCACTAATTTCACTTACTTCCATACCCAATTCAACTTTTTGAGGAGTCACTTCTACTGAAGGTACAAAAGTTGATTCATCTTTCAACTCTTCTAACTGTACTTCTAAAGTCTTCTTTTCACCATTTCTCCAAATTTGAATTTTCGCTAAATCACCTGGCTTCAACGATCGAATTGTATTTTGAAGATGTTTGGTATCTGAAATTTCTTGATCATTGACTGAAAGAATGATATCTCCACGTTGGAAGTTTGCTTTAGCTGCTGGGCTATCCTCAATGACATCAGCTACTAATGCTCCTTTAGTTCCCTCGTACCCAAATTGTTTTCCAATTTCTGGAGTAATGTTTTGAATATAAACACCCAACCAGGCACGAACGACTCTTCCTTTTTCGATTAATTGGTCAAGAATTGACTTAGCCATATTAATCGGAATCGCAAATCCTATTCCCTGGGCAAAAGGAATAATAGCGGTATTAATGCCGATTACTTCACCATCCAAATTCAGGAGCGGTCCGCCGCTATTCCCCGGATTAATAGCAGCATCCGTCTGGAGAAAGTTTTCATATTCCTGACCAGAATCTCCCGATGGAACTGGACGTCCTTTGGCACTCAACAGTCCCATAGTTACCGTATGAGAAAGACCATAGGGATTCCCAATTGCTATTACAAATTCACCTACTCGAGCAGCATCGGAATCACCAAGAGGTAGAGTAGGAAGGTTTTCCTCTTCTACTTTAACTATGGCAATATCTGTTAAAGGATCGGCACCAACAACTTTACCGTTAAATTCTCTTCCGTCTAATAAAGTTACCTTTATTTCATCAGCACCTTCAACTACATGGTTGTTGGTGATGATATACCCATCTTCGCGGAAAATAAAACCGGTACCAATACCTTTTTGAGGTATTTCACGCTGAAACTGTTCTGGTAACTGATCAAAAAAGGGAGCAAAGGGCGCAAAGGGAGAAGTAATTGTGGTGATTTTTGAAATATTAACATTGACCACAGCTTGGCTCGCTTTATCAACGATATTAGGAATAATTTCATTTATTTCTGGAAGGACTGTTGTAGCCCAGGAAAAGCTTGTTAAAATGAAGAAAACCAATACTGATAACAAAAACCCATATTTTACTTTAGTATTCTTAAGCATCTTATTTCAACCTCCAATTTAATTTTTTACCATTTATATATTTTTGTCTTTTATTTAGTTCATCGAGTTCCATAGATTTTATTTATTTTTTATTACTATTTAAAAAACCCAATATGATTATAAATGATTCCCAATTTGATTCAAAGACCCTTAGGCTAATTTCGTGGCACCAGATGAAGATGAAAATCCAATTATTGATGAATATAGGATGGGCGAACACTTAGGTTCGCCCCTACGGTTTCCTCGCTTTGAATTTGATTTATTCATCAATTTTACATTGGTAGGGGTAGACCTATGTGTCTACCCAATTTAATGCCCCCTTTCACCCGCTCGGCGTTTGATGGGCGAACACTTAGATTCGCCCCTACGGTTTACCGTCTCCTGACTCTCGACTATCGACTCTCGACTATTTTTTGTCGACTCTCGACTAATAACTCACTCATTACTGATTACTCATCAACCGTTACGGTTTTTTCAGGACAAATTATCAAAAAAGTTTTTTATTTTGGAATATAAATAAAGAAAAAAGACTTATAATTTTCATATATCACCTATTCAATATAAGGAGGTTTTTTTATGCCTAAAGTTGAAAAAGTTGGCCAAGTTTTTGAATGTAAAATTTGTGGAAACACGGTTGAAGTAAAGAAAGTTGGTGGTGGAGAATTAGTATGTTGCGGTCAACCCATGGTATTGGTTAAATAAGAATCATAATAATCCAGTAGCGGGTGAAGTAAACACCACTGCTGGATTATTTTCTAAAGTTTTTCCGGCTGACAAAGGCTTTCAGCCCGATATGCAGCTCGTCCACATTTTCTACATATATATTGAGGATTTATTACTAATTTTTTAAACTCATCAAAATTTTGATTCATATAACCGTTGTATTGAAGGTGACAAAGATGTTTTTCATGACCAGGATGTGGCATATCTTCCACCATTAAGTTAGCTCCTCCTTCGCTATCTTTTTATATGTATTTTAAAACATAATTTATTATACCTTTGATTACTTTGAGTACAAGTTATTTTCTTAAATTATCGATTAAAAACCTGGATTATAAATCTTAAATATTTTTTAATAAACTCCCCATTAATAAAATCTAATTACTTGATATAATCTTAAGAAATAATAAATTGGTTATTTCAATTGTATTGCCAAACCAGCTTAAAAGAAAAATTTAAAGTAAGAACTGGTAGGGAAGGATGAGTTTACCGGCGGATACTTTTTTATGGAAGATAGGGGAAAAGTGGCTTTCTCCCTTAATAAATAAATTTTATCACCTCGAGTTTTCGGGAGAAATCCCCAAGCCACCCTTTCTTCTCATCTGTAATCATGTAAGCCCCCTCGATCCTTTTCTTATAGCTCCATATATAGATGTTCCCATTTCTTGGGTTATTGCCCAAATCTCCTTTCAAAATCCCATCGAGCGTTTCTTTCTCAAAAAAATAGGAGCAATTCAAAAGTTCAAATCCCGACCTGATCCAACCATGCTTTATTCCATTTTTAATATTTTAAATAAAGGTGGAGGTGTTGGTCTTTTCCCCGAAGGGACCATTACCTGGACTGGTGATTTTCAGGATCACCTTGTCTCTCTAAAAAGCATGAATAAACTCATTTTCTCACTCAACGTTCCTATTGTTGCTACTCGTATTCAGGGAGCCTGGTTATCACATCCCGTATGGGCAGATCATGGAAGGAAACCAAAAATATTCGTAAATTTTAAAACCTTTTCAGATTATTCAGCTATGGATTTTATTCACCATTCAGAATGGGAATGGCAAAAAAAACGCCTTATCCCTTATCCCGGGAAAAGAAAAGCTCAAGGGATTGAACGAGTATTGTGGATTTGTCCTCATTGTTTAAGTTTTAGAACTCTTTCTAGCGAAAGAGAGGATGTGGTTTGCTCATTTTGCCTAAATCGCTGGACAATTGATGATTATGGTTTTATTGGAGGGAGGACATTACCCGATTTATTTAATCAACAGATTGAGGTTTTTTCTAAAAAGATTAATGGTCTACCAAAGGTTTCTTTCCCTCCGGCAAAAATATCCCTACGAAATGATCGAACTACCGGTCTAATAAAAACCTTAAGGCAAAGATTAATCCTGCAGAATGATACCCTTCACATTGATAACATACCAATGAATATTTCAAAAATTAAAGGAATCAATACTCATTTTCGAGATATCCTCGAATTTCGTTATGAAGACAACCTGGTTCGAATAAAAAGCAAATACACATCTTTCCTGCTTTATAATTGGATAGTAATGAGAAAAAAAATACTTCATGAGCTATCAACTGAAGAAACTGGTGCTTAAAAAAGATATATTATATTAAGGATTCATCTTGAGAATGAGGAGGAAAAACAACTCAATTTATAACATCTCTTTTCCATACATCCCAGCTCTCTTTTCCGTAAGGTGCTGAGCTGATTATTAAGTTCGAAGCATTTCCAACACCGTAAATTCTCCTTGAGTCGTCTTCATCAATTCATCCCCAGTTAAAACAAGGTGATGAAAAATCTACTGAAATACGACTCCTTTAATCGTTTCTAAAATCCAAGGTTGGGCATTATTATAGGAATCTTTAGGGAGAATTATTATAGACATTAAATTTGTATTGGGATACAAGACCATGACGATTGCATAAACTATACCCTGAGTAAAATCTTCACCGATCATATCAGACAAGGAGCTCCCTTCCATTCCATAAAGATTTACCTGAGCAGTTCGGTTCCCAACCTGAATGGTACTCTGACCAACCTTGTTTCCCCCTTGACCCAAAATATCATCTTCAATATCTAAAAATGCCTCTTGGGTTTCTTCTGGATCCGCCACAATAGGTATATAAGCTTTGGCTTGATCGGGTAGTAAAAAGGTAACCATGTCATTATCAGAACTTTGCTGCTGAGTAGTCCCCTGAGGGAAAGTAATAACATATTTCCCTTGGGGATCCTTAAAAACGTTTATATTGGGTTGGTCAAATGAAGGAAGTTGTTGGCCAGTTTCCATTTGAGGTAATCCAGTAGGAGCGGCTTCAATTGAAGGAGAAGGGTTTAATGGTGGCAAACTCACCGTCGATTCCTCGGCAATCGCCGGGAAAACCATTAAAAACAACAACGATACAGTAAATAGAAAAATCAAATTATGAAAAATTTTTAAAAAAAGCATATAATGAACCTCCTTCGATTTTTTTAATAAATATTTTTTAATAAATATTGTTTACATCAATTAGAAAAATAAAATGCTAATTTTCAATTAAACCAGATTTATTCTTTGACCAGAACTCCAGCAATAATTGAATCATTATTAGTTACTTCCACTTGTTGTCCGGGTTGGAGAACGAGAAATT
>JAGPGC010000175.1 GCA_018056205.1 Candidatus Atribacteria bacterium
TTTTTGGGATGCAACCAGAGCCGGGAGAACTTCCTCTGGTGGTTGTAGTTCTTCCGGAGCTGGTTCTGGCTGAGCTGGTTCCTCAGTAAGCGTTTCCGAAGGCAATTGAGTCGGAGTCAATGGTACTATGGGAATTTCGACCTGAGACTTCACTTCAGCGATTGAATCCGGCAGTGCGGTTTCAGTCGTATCATTTTCCTGAATCACAGCTTCCGGCAACGCCGATTCTTGAGCCAACAGGCTACCAAATAATAAAATACATCCAAGCAAGAGTTTGATTTTAGGCATTATGGGGTCTCCTATTGTGTTGGGTACCAACTTTCGATTACTGCCAAATTTTCTAATAAAAAAAGTGAATTATTTTTAGAAAATTTATTTAAAGTGTAACGCATGCTTTTATCCATTATTATATGAAATAGCATTTTCATTTGGTTATGATTAATACTTTTGCGACTGTGGTATAGGTGTTTTTTCCAAAAGTGAAAACAATTTCATCATTATTGGAAACTACCTCATTATCAAAAAATGTATCAATCTTATTGAAAACAAGATTAAAATCCCTTTTTAGTTCCCAGCTTTTTTCCGGATTATCTTTATCTAGCAAAATAACGAATAATCTATTATCGGAGCCAAACCTTTGAGCGCCCTGATTTTCATACATCCAAACTGCCAGATCAGAAGGATTACTTATAGCCTTAATAGGGTCATATCCACGTGGAAGATAGGTAACTTTCAAATCGAATGGCTGACCATCAAAGAAAATATCAATCCCTTTTTTGCTTTTAATTGTTGGTACTACTCTGGGATGCATGCTTATATGCTCTTCTATTAAAACAGTTGTCCAATGATTAAACCAGGTACAAATAACATAATTCGTTATATCATTATGAAGCTTCGCTCTAACATTATTCAATAAATCTTCGTAGCGGACGATTCTCCTTACATATTCAGTCTGTATTTTTTGATCTAACTGTCCTTGAACTGCACCCCATGAAAAAGTCCTGACTTTCATTAGTTCTTTCTTCAAATCTTTGTCCGAAATAATCGCTCTTCGTTCTTGAATCCTCTTTGAGTATTTTCCCTTGATAAACTCATCAATTGCTTTCTCGTTCGGATGACTTTCTAATACTCTTTTAATTATCTCCGTTGCCGTACCTATATTGCTAACTTCTAAATTTTGAGATAGCATTTTTAAGTCTGACAATGGGATACAACTAAGTTTTAAATTCAAAACCTCTTTTTGACTTAACAATGGCATAGATATCTCCTTAATGGTTACATAGTATATTCCGGATACTTAAAGGATGTCTTTTATTTTTCTTATACCATCTTGCAAGTATAATCAGGATGAGCAGGCCAAGTGTGTCTTTCCTCATCCTCGTATTCTTCCAAAATGTAACGCCACACTTCGCCACTGTCGGTATACTCAATGTCAATGACTTCACCAACATCGCCACAAACATCCTTTACCCTATCTCCGATTTTGATTTCATCTATCATGTTTATCACCTCCTTTCTTCTTGAAAAGCATTATATATTCGTGTTTAAAGATGTAAAATCCACCAACCAGTGCCCTATATCGCCAAAGTTCTTTTTGATTTCTCTTTGCCCTTGTTTCTTCAAAATTTTTTACAATTATACTTTTCAATAAATACCCTCTTTTCAAGACCTCCTGCATACAATAAAATCCCAAGGGTATCCATTCACCTTTAGAATATTTGTCCCCAATAACTAACGCAAAGTAACGTCCCTTTTCTAAATATGGGGTCCCATTATCCACAACTGCACCAAACATCTTTAAAAAATCTTCAGTGTTTTTTGCATTTGAAAGATCTTTTTCATCTTTTGAAAATTTGATAATGTCGTGATAGGGGGGATGCATAATAAGAAATTGAACTTGGTTTATGCCCTGTTTATCCAAAACTTGTTTTAAATTAATTGTCCTGCTATCCCCAATAATTACCTCACTAACTACATTGTCTTTATTCTGTTCTTTTTCGGTCAGTTCTTTTGCCTTTTGGGCTACATCAGGATTTAACTCTATTCCAATTCCGTTCCTACCTAATCTTTTGCACTCAATTAAGGTCGTTCCGCTTCCAACAAAAGTATCTAAGACCCAGTCTCCTTTTTTTGTATATCTTAACATCATCTGATGAGGAATTTGAGGAATGAAATTTCCCCAATACCATCCCAAATGAGCACCTGATGTATCTCTTTTGTCTAAAACCCATAAACTATCAGTTATTATCTCGTCGTATTCTTTCCATCTGAGAAGATTCATATCATTAATTTTGCTGGTCTTGACTCGTTGGACTCCATTTTCTAATCTTTTAAGATAATATTTTGCTCTATCTACCGTTTGTGATTCTAATATTTGATCCAATTCAGAAGTCAAAACATCCTTGCGTAAGGAAATCGTATCTCCGTTAGCATCTATATTTAATATGCCTTCTTTGTCTCTGCTATAGTTAGTTAAAATATTTTTTAGTGCAATTATTTTATTTTTAATAGCATATAAATTATCTATCTGATTAATTTCCGTTAATGCTTCAATGAATTTTTCTTTGTTTAAAATTACCGCTCCATAAGTATTTGGACCATCCTCAAAATTTTCTAATACTAGCTGACTATTATCGTTATTCTTCATATCGTCCTGCCCAATTTACTCCGCACTTTCAATTTCCGCCAGTAATCGCGCTACTGCCTCTTCCGGTTTCAATCGTGCGACAACCTGACCGTGTTTAAATAATAGAGCTACTCCTTTACCGAAAGCGATTCCCAGATCAGCCGACCGGGCTTCGCCGGGTCCATTGACCTCACAGCCCATAACCGCAACGGTTAAGTTTTTAGGTATATCGCGGATTTTAGTCTCGACTTCATCCACTATTTCAA
>JAGPGC010000176.1 GCA_018056205.1 Candidatus Atribacteria bacterium
TATTCTCTTAATGTGCCCACAATACGTACCCCTTCGATAATCTTCATTTTGGGGCTAATTATAATTACTTTCTCCTCGCTAGCAAATTCACCAGGTTGTGATATATCTCGAACCTTGGTCAACTGGTAATTTTGCCCATATAAAGTATCTAAAGCGGCTCGAGTCAGGTGAACATGTCGACGAGAAATTTCGACTGGTATAGAATATTCCCCCTCGAGAATAGGTTCACCCTCCACAACATATTTATAAACAACCTCACTTATAACCTCTGTTAACATTTGGTTGTTTATAAGCTCGCTCTTACTCATGGCTTTCTTCCCTTTTAACTTTGCCCAGTTACAATTTTTATACTAGCACTAGTACCAAGCCTCGTAGCACCAGCTAACACCATAGCTTTTGCATCTTCAAAGCTACGAATGCCTCCTGCAGCTTTTATTCCCATTTTAGGACCAACTACTTTCCTCATCAAAGCCACATCATGAACAGTAGCTCCCCCACCAGCAAAGCCGGTGGAAGTTTTTACAAAGTCATATCCCACCTTTTTAGCTAACTGACAAACAGTAATTTTTTCATCATCGGTTAAAAGAAAAGCTTCAATAATCGCTTTGGTAATTGTTGTAGAGTGGCAAGCTCGCTTAACAGCTCGCAGGTCCTCTTCCACTACCTTAAGATTACCTGATTTAAGCGCACCGACATTGATTACCATATCGATTTCCTGAGCACCATCTTCAATAGCTTGCCGAGTCTCAAATGCTTTCGTAGGTGGAACATTAGCCCCGTGCGGAAATCCCACAACCGTACATACTTTAACTTTTGTTCCTCTCAATTTTCTGGCACAATAGCTCACCCAAAAAGGCTGCACACAAACTGAACAAAAAGAATATTGGATAGCTTCTTGACAGAGCTGCTCAATCTGAGCTTGAGTAGCATCAGGCTTCAACAAGGTGTGGTCAATATACGATGCTAAACCCGCCGGAGTAATGCATTCGCAACTCCCATGCTCCTGTTGGGTAACTACACTTCTAGCTTTTTGGCTCACAGCGGTAGACCCACTTTCACTATATCCCATCCCGCTCAGTCTATTCATCACTTCTTGAGTAATTTTATCAATAAGATTTTCTTGATTCATGATAGGCTCCTAACCCTTTTGATTTTATAAATATTTTTTTTCAATATCCATCATTTTATTAATCCGTTTCCAATGTCTGCCACCAGCAAACTTTGTCTCTAACCAAACTTTAACTATTTCATATAATTCTTCAATCGGATGTAATGGACCGCCGAGAGTAAGAACATTAGCATTATTATGTTCTCTACTATTTACAGCAGTTTTGAGGTCATAACAAAGTGCCGCTCGTATTCCCCTGACTTTATTACACACCATGGAAGAACCTATTCCTGCTCCATCAATCATAATTCCCCTTTCACAATCACCAGACTTAACTTTCAAAGCTACTTTTAAAGCAAAATCAGGATAATCAACACTATTAGTATCATAGGTGCCAACATCAGTTACTCGGTATCCTAATTCTTGCAAAAAAATTTTTAACTTCTCTTTGGCTTCATATCCCCCATGGTCAGACCCTATAGCAACTCTTAAAACCTTATCATTGGTATTGGTTTGAGAATTTGTCGTCTGGTTTGAGGTAGTTGACGAATATAGCCCACTCACCACATTATCAATGATCCGGATCGAGCCTTGAGAATCTTCATGCTTCATCTTTATTTTCCCCCGTTAATCTAACTTCATCAACAATTCCCACAACTAATGAACGAATAGGCGCAAAAGAATCTCCAACAATAGTACGAGCTGAGTTGCCTTCGTCCATAACCAAAACCATATCACCAATACCAGCCTGAACAGTATCAAGTACTAGCAGAACCTTACCTTTTGGTTTTCCGTCAGCATCAACTGGTTGAACAAGCAATAATTTAAAACCTTTAAAGATACTCAATTTTATGGTTGAAACTACATGACCAATTACCTTAGCTAAAATCATCTATTTATTCTCCACATACAAATCATCGACAATCCCCATAACCGTCAAGTCAGAAGGGTTAAACCAATTAGTCAGCCCTAAAGCCGCTTCTCTGCCTCCTTCGTAAAAAACGATATCATTCAATCCAGCCTGGACCGTATCACAGGCCACAACTGGGTTCCCGTCATCCTTCAGGTTCTCATCTAAAGGCTGAATTAATAACAATTTCACTCCGATAAATGAATCTACCTTTTGGCTACAAACTACCGTTCCAATAACTTTTCCCAATTTCATCTCTTAGCCTGCTCCCTGCATTTAAACAATCCTGAAATAATCAACTAAAATACAACGTCGCTCGCGGGTAAATGTTCTCGCCCTAGTCAAACCCTCACCGGTCGGGCTGGCGATAGTAAACGATGCAAAGCCAGCTCCTCCATATCCCAGTCCGCAATAGCTAGGTCCATTTTTAACAAATATTGAGCAATTCATAAGTTTGGCCATTTGGGTAAGATGACCAACATCCTTAGAGTGCATAATGGCAGTATGGCGAAACCCATGTTCACATTGCACAGCAAAATCAATGGCCTCTTCTACGTTAGAAAATCTAACCAATGGTATAACCGGCATAAGTTGTTCCGTCCACACCAGCGGATGATCTGGCCCAACTTCACATAACAATAATCTAACATCCTCAGAAAGGTTCAATCCGATTTCCTTGGCAATTAGGGCGGCGTTTTTTCCTACAAATTTTTTATTGGGTGCACCTTCTTTACCTGGGCCTCCCGGCACTGCAATTATCAGTTCAGTTAGTTTATTTACTTGATTCCTCTCGAGT
>JAGPGC010000177.1 GCA_018056205.1 Candidatus Atribacteria bacterium
AATTAAGAAAATATTTATTTGATACCGTTTATTTTGGTCAATATCAACAGAATGAACGGGAAAAAGCTAAGCATCTAATTAAAGAGCTATATCAATTTTTTATGGAAAATTTAGATATCCTTAAAAAAGAGTATCAGATTGATATTAATCACCAAGATGCCGATGTCATTGTATGTGATTTCATATCGGGGATGACTGATCGTTATGCCTTAGCCATCTACCGAAAGTATTTCATTCCATTTTCCTGGCCTCAAGAAGGAATTGGAAAGGATTAAAGTTGATTAAATAAGATTTATCAGAAGGGAGGATTATATTGTGGGATTAGCAGTTTTTGCAACAATAGCTGGTTTAATAGCGGTTATATATGCAGTTTATTTAATTATGAAAATCAACACCTTTGAACCGGGTAACGAAAGAATGCAGGAAATTTCCCATGCCGTTCAAGAAGGTGCAATGGCTTTTCTCAAAAGGGAATACTCCTTTTTAGTCTTTTTTGTTATCGGAATGTTTATTCTCCTCACTTTTACCCGAGGAGTTACCGAAGCTTTTTGTTATCTTTGCGGTTCAATTTGTTCAGTGTTAGCAGGTTTTGTGGGTATGAGGGTATCGACGAGAAGCAATACCCGCACCGCTCAGGCTGCCACTCAAGGAATAGGTCCGGCTCTCAAAGTGGCTTTTTCATCGGGAACTGTTATGGGGATGTGTGTAGCTGGATTTGGGCTTTTAGGCTTAGGGATTCTCTATTTGATTATTAAAGATGCAAATATTATCAATGGTTTTGCCCTTGGTGCCAGTTCAATTGCCCTTTTTGCCAGAGTAGGTGGTGGAATTTATACTAAGGCGGCCGATGTGGGTGCTGACTTGGTGGGGAAGGTAGAAGCTGGCATTCCCGAAGATGACCCCCGCAACCCGGCAGTTATTGCCGATAATGTAGGTGATAACGTCGGTGATGTGGCGGGAATGGGTGCCGATCTATTTGAATCTTATGTTGGTTCAATCGTTGCTGCCATGATTTTGGGGGTAACCGCCTTTCCAGGAATTTTGGGTGGAGTTATGTATCCTCTGGTGTTAGCTGGTGGTGGAACTCTGGCTTCCATTTTTGGGACTTTGTTTGTGAGTTCAAAAGATGAAAAGGGCTTGGCAGCGGGTCTCAATCGTGGTACCTATATTAGTGGTGCTCTGGTGATCGTGATTAGTTTAATTGCTTCCCTTTTGATTTTAAAGACAACTGGACCATTTGTTGCTACTATTGCCGGATTAATTGCCGGAATTATCATCGGATTAACATCTCAATACTATACCTCCAGCAATTACCAACCAGTCAAAAATTTAGCCGAAAACTCCAAAACCGGTCCGGCTACTGTCATCATCAATGGTTTGGCGCTTGGTATGGAAAGTACTCTACTTCCTGCCATACTGGTTTGTGCAGCTATTATGGTCGCCTTCTGGGCAGCTGGAGTCTATGGGATTGCCATTGCTGGGATTGGAATGTTATCGATTACCGGAATAATCGTAGCGGTTGATGCCTATGGACCAGTAGCAGATAATGCCGGTGGAATTGCCGAAATGGCTAAGTTAGACCCCAAAGTAAGAAAGATCACCGATTCACTGGATTCCTTGGGGAATACCACTGCTGCTATTGGCAAGGGATTTGCCATCGCCTCAGCAGCTTTAACTGCCTTAGGATTGTTTGTTGCCTATTCTCAAACCGTCCAACTCAGTGTGATTGACATCCTCAACCCACGAACTGTAGTTGGTCTTTTCATTGGTGGCATGCTTCCCTTCCTTTTCTGTTCAATGTCTATGAAAGCGGTTGGTGCTGCAGCCTTTAAGATGGTCGAAGAAGTCCGTCGGCAATTCCGGGAAATCACGGGGTTGATGGAAGGAAAGGCTAAACCTGATTATGCCCGCTGTGTCGATATCAGCACTAAAGGTGCTATTACCCGGATGATCGTCCCTGGATTAATGGCAGTTTTGGTGCCTATATTTGTTGGAATTACCTTGGGTAGAGAAGCTTTAGGTGGTCTTCTGGCGGGCTCCATTGTCACCGGTTTAATGTTAGCGATTATGATGGCTAATGCTGGTGGAGCTTGGGATAATGCTAAGAAATATATTGAAGGTGGATTCTTAGGTGGTAAGGGAACCGCGGCTCACTCGGCAGCAGTAGTTGGTGATACCGTTGGAGATCCCTTTAAAGATACCGCTGGACCTTCACTGAATATATTAATTAAGCTAATGACCATTGTAGCTCTGGTTTTTGCACCGCTCTTTTTGTGATAAAAGACAAATTTTATTGTATTTAAAATTAGATTAAACTTAGCTCGGGGTTATTAACAGCAACCCCGAGCTTTCGTAGTTTTCTGATATTAAAGTATTAAAGAATTTAAAAAATGGGAGCGGTGATGAATAATAAAAGGCAGCTCAGCCTCAGGATGAGGGCTTTTTTTGTTTCATATCTTTATTTATAACAATAAGTAATTTTATAAAGAGGATTTTATTTGGCTATTCAAGATCAAACCTTAGAAGAAATTAAAAATCGTATCGATATCGTCGAGCTCATCTCTGGTTATGTTGACCTGAAACCGGCTGGAAAAAATTATCGTGGACTTTGTCCTTTTCATGAAGAAAAAACCCCCTCTTTTGTTGTTTCACCAGAAAAAGGAATTTTCCATTGTTTTGGCTGTGGAGTTGGAGGGAGCATTTTTAATTTTATCATGAAAGTGGAGAACCTTTCCTTTCAAGATGCAGTGGTTCATTTGTCTCGAAAAGCCGGTATTGAACTTCCTATATCAAGAAGGGATATACAAAAC
>JAGPGC010000178.1 GCA_018056205.1 Candidatus Atribacteria bacterium
TGATTTGAGCATGAAAAGGGATTATTATGAAGTATTAGGAGTAAGCCGTAACGCTTCTTTAGAAGAGATTAAAAGATCCTATCGAAAATTGGCTAGACAGTACCATCCTGATGCCAACTTAGGCAATAATGATAACATAGAGAAATTTAAAGAGATAAATGAAGCCTATCAAGTTTTATCCGATGCTGAAAAACGTGCTACTTATGATCGTTTTGGTCACGCTGCATTTGACTCACGTGCTCAAGCCGGTTATGGTGGAGGAGGATTTGGTCAAGATTTTGATCCATTTGGAGATTTTGGAAGTTTTGGTGACATTTTTAATATGTTTTTTGGGGGTTCTACCGGATCACGGAAAAGAGATGCGGCATCACGTCCAACTAAAGGAGCAAATATAAATATTGACGTTACCCTTGAATTTGAGGAAGCCGCTTTTGGAGTTGAAAAAGAAATTGAGTATTCTAGAATAGAAATCTGTAAGGAATGTCAAGGAATTGGTGGTAAAAAGAAAGTTGCCTGTCCCCATTGTCGAGGCACTGGAGAAGTTAAACATACTCAAACCTCGATTTTTGGCTCAATTGTGACTTCGCGTATTTGTAGCTATTGTCAAGGAAAAGGTTATATTGCTGAAGATACTTGTCAAAAATGTCAGGGTTCCGGGAAGGCTAAAACCACCCGAAAACTTAAACTTAAATTTCCTGCTGGAGTTGATAGTGGTTATCGTCTTCGAGTATCTGGAGAAGGAGAAGCTGGAGAGAATGGTGGTCCGGCTGGTGACTTGTATGTCTCAATTACGGTAAATCCCCATAAAATATTAAAAAGGAAAGGTAAAAATCTTTATTTTGATGCCGAGGTTACCTATACTCAGTTGGTATTAGGGGATGAGATTGAGGTTCCTACCTTACAGGGATGGGAAAAAGTTAAAATTTCTCCAGGGACGGATGCTAATTCCATTTTAAAATTGAGAGGAAAGGGTTTGGTAGATCCCAGTAATGGATCACGGGGCGACCAATTCGTTCAACTTAAGCTTCATATTCCCCGAAAGTTAACTGCTGAATATAAAAAACTGGTGGAACAATTGGCTGAATTAGAGGGTCAAGAAAAAAACAAAAAATCAAGTGGGATTTTTGAACGTATAAAAGAAGCTTTTTCCAGTACTGAAGGTTAAAAACTGGGATGAGCCGATATTACTATCATCCAGAAATCGACCAATCAGCTGTTCTAACTCTTAGTTGTGAAGAGAGCCTCCATCTTAAGGCTAATCGCATCCAACCAGGGACAGAGATTTTACTATCAGATGGATTAGGTAACATGTATTCTGGCATCTTTAAAGGGTTTGTTTCAAAGAAAGCTCAAGTTGAAGTTGTTAAAAAAGTAAAAAACGAAGTAAGAGATTATCAACTCTGGATATGGCAACCACTTCTCAAAAATTGGTCCCGCATGGATTGGGTAATTGAAAAATTAGTTGAGATTGGTGTTACTGGTATTGGGATTTTTTATAGTGAACGATGTATTCCTGAGCGGGTTTCTTCGATTAAGGAAGAACGCTGGAGAAAGATAATAATTGAAGCATCAAAGCAATCAGGAAGAATTTATTTCCCGGTTTTTAAAGTGATAATAAATTTTAATGATTTTCTGGCTCAATGCCGAAGTAATAATATGGATACTATTATTGGTGATTTCAATGCGTCGGATTCGATTTGGAATTACTTAAAAAATCATAGTTATTTCCCTTCATTACAGATTATTATTGGTCCAGAAGGAGATTTTAGTAAAGACGAAAAAGAACAACTCCAATCTCTACCCAATTCACAATTTTTGAAATTTTCAAAGCAAATTCTACGTAGTGAAACAGCTTCACTTTATGCAAGCATGGTTAGCATGGCCAGCCTGGAGTTAAAACGTGAAAGTTGCTATTAAAACTCTTGGATGCAGAGTAAACCAAGCAGAAAGTGATATCCTGGCTGCATTGTTAAAAAGCGAAAAAATTTCTTTGATTGATTTTGAAGATCAAGCTGATTGCTACATTATTAATAGCTGTGCGGTAACCAAGATTTCAGAAAAGAAAACCCGCCAATGGGTCAATAGAGCTTTAAGGAAAAACGGAAAGTCACAGGTTATTCTTATTGGTTGTTATAGCACTTTATATTCTTATCATTCTCCATCCCTATCTCCACGTCTTCATATTATTGATTCCCCACTGAAGATTAAGAAAGTTTTGGAAAAACTCGATATTCCTTGGGATAATTCATCTTTATCAGAAATTATTCCCGAAACCAAACGGGCTCGAGTCTGGTTGAAAATTGAAGATGGCTGTGACCATTTCTGCCATTATTGTATCGTTCCCTATTTGCGTGGGAAAGTTCGAAGTGAGGAACCAGAGAAAATTATAAGTCAAGCGATTCATTTAGAAAGAAAAGGTGTTCAGGAAATAGTCTTATGCGGTATCAACTTGGGAATGTTTGGTAAAGAAAGGGAAAATACTAACCTTATTGAATTGTTAGAAAATCTGGTAAGAGCGACCAATGTTGTACGATATCGCCTCAGTTCTATTGAGCCATTTCTAATTGATAAAGAATTTCTGGATCGCTATTTCTCGTTGATTCCCCGAGTATGTCCTCACTTTCATCTTCCACTTCAAAGCGGGTCGGATGAGATTTTATTGAAAATGGGAAGGGGTTATACGACTCAATTTTATCGAGAGTTGGTTAGTTCAATTCGAAAATATGATAATGAAGTTGCAATTAGTACCGACATCATCGTAGGATTTCCTGGAGAGTCTGAGAAGTTATTTACTGAAACAGTTGAGTT
>JAGPGC010000021.1 GCA_018056205.1 Candidatus Atribacteria bacterium
GTATCGATTCCATTTACAATTCCGACTATCGGTTTTCGGAGTCCAATAGCGCGAATAAGCCCATCTAATCCCTCACCACCTTCAGGGGTGGCTATTTCTCGTGCATAACTGGGGCTCACGGTAGTAATAACATCAGAGAAAACTAAACCAGCCTTCAGAAGATTTAAATTTCCATAAAATTCTAAGTAATCATGAGTGAAAAAATGACCAGGAAGATTGACGATTTTAAAAAGTTCACTACTACCAATTCCCTGATAAGCTAAGTTATGGATAGTAAATACCACTTTTTTGGGTTTTTTCCGGTAAGATGGCCAATACATTTTGGTGTAGGCACACAATAAAGCACTTTCCCAATCGTGACAATGGAGAATGTAGGTTTCTTTTTGAGTTCTGACAATATACTCAAAAACCGCCCGAGAGAAAAAAATAAAACGTTTAATATCATCCCCAAACCCATACATTTTCTCTCGATTAAAAAAATCTTCTCCAGCAACAGCGATGATTTGCAAATTATCTTCGTTCCGAACGAGATAGGAAGCTTTGACCATATTTTCTCCAAAAGAAAAGGTGATATCCTGTTCGGGGTCAAAATGAAATTCCTTAAGAAGTGAGGAATAAGCCGGTAAAAAAAGCTTTATTGAAAAGCCATTTTTAGGTAGATATTTGATGAGAGCTCCAACTACATCCCCCATACCCCCGCTTTTAGCATAGGGATAGGCTTCACTCGATACCATGATAATGTCCATTCAGTGTCCTCCTGTTTTTCACCAAATTTTACCGAAAGAGGTAAAATTGCTTATTCTTTTCCACCCTTTTTTATTGGTTTTTAGAAAAAAGGGGAAGAGCTTCCCGATGGAATTCATTTCTTTTTTTTATCAATCTTTCTTTATATTTCACTAAACCCAGGTCATCTAGCAGAGCGAATAAAGGTTTCCATTGTACTTGATCGAAATCCCAAGGTCGAAAATCGATTTCGAGTGGCAGGTTGTCAATAATAGTTGCTAAATGGAGGCTAAGTTCTACCTGCGGTGAATATTCCTTGATAGTTTTCTGAATTCGCTGGGGCAGTTCATCCAAGTGCTGGAGAATTCCTTGCCAATCACGATAGCGTTTTAAAAGATCCAGAGCAGTTTTTTCGCCAATTCCGGGAAGGCCAGGAATATTATCCGATGGGTCACCAGTCAGGGCGATAAAGTCAATTATCTGTTGGGGAGTGATTCCATATTGCTTTTTTAAAGTTTTTAAATCAATATTTTTTAATTGGGTAACACCTTTTATCGGTTTAAGAAGGGAGGTTTTTTCATCAATTAACTGCAAAAGATCGAGATCCGAGGAAACAATGGCTGCTGCTAATTTTTCTGGAATCTGGTGATGTAAGCTGCCGATTATATCGTCACCCTCAAATCCAGGCACTTCAATCCATTTTAATCCAAAGGAATGAATTAGGTCTTTTACTAATTGAACCTGGGGTATCAATTCTTCTGGCATTGGTTTCCGCTGGGCTTTATATTCTTTGGCGAGTTGATGGCGAAAGGTTTTTTGGGGATAATCGAAAGTTACCATCAAAGAATAGGGAGACAAATCTTCGATCAATCGCAACATCATATTACCAAATCCCAAGACAGCACCGGTTGGTTGGCCTTGAGGTGAAGTAAATCGGGGCATTGCATAGAAAGCCCTATAAATCAACGAACTGCCATCTATTAATAAAATTAAGTTTTTTGAAGTTTCCATAATTCATCCTTTTTAGGTCTGATAGAAAATGGTTGACAAAAGCTTTGAATTGACTATAATTTCTACAACAAAGCCGAAGTGGCGGAATCGGCAGACGCACTAGACTCAAAATCTAGCGAGCTCCGGCTCGTGCGGGTTCAACTCCCGCCTTCGGCACCAACCCTTTTCCCTCTCAGATCAATCAATATCAGTATCAATATAAAATCTTGGATTGGAACCATTTTGATCGAGATTATTGACCGGTCCCCTTTCAATACCGCTCGCCGTCACTCTGATTTCTATTTGAGAAGTATTGGTAGTTTCTTCAACTGATAGACCGGTTTGCTGGGCTAATATACTTTGATAGAGATTCTCTACCTTTTTCTGCATCGTATTATTTTGACTATAATAGCTGGTGACGTCTTTAATTAACTGAAAAATCAACTCCGAATCTTCAGGAAGATTGGCAGCGGCTAAATCTAAGGCTTTTTGGTAGCTGGCATCAGCATATCCAGAGAGCAAACCACTTATCTGAGATCCTGCCCATCGGAATAAACGAGCACTTAAAAAGGCTGAGATAAAATCATTTTGCTTCATTATTACTAAGCCATAGGGGATGATAATATCCCAGGGATTATTTAGATAAACTTCTGGAGAACCATTTTGATAAAGAAATACATTTTCCAAGTTTTGCCTCTCCTGATTGCTTATACTAACCTGAGAGGCGGCGTAGTATCGCCATTTTTTAAAAGCTTCTGAATGATTTGGTTGCTGCTGGAGGATTGTTTTCCACTCGTTAACTGCTTGAGGAATTTCTTCCATCATCTCATAGGTTTTTCCCAGCCAATATCGAGCTTCCCAATAATCGGGTTTAGCTTGAATAGCTTTTTGGTATGCTTCTTTAGCTTTTTCAAAGTTGTTTTGAGAAAAATAAATATACCCATTTTTATAATAGGTTTCAGCATCCTGGGGGAATGCATTTTCTCCTAATAGAAAAGTGATAATCAACAAAACCAGAAAAATAAGATAAATCAATCGATGATGAATCATCTTCATCTGTCACCTCACCCGGCTAGCCAGACTCTCTTTTTTTGAACACCCTTCAAAATATCAAGTATGGCATGTTCTAATTCTTGGTTCCAATTAACCCGAAATTGCTCACCCATTTCCAGCGCCCATCGTTCTTGGCTGCTAATAACATGCAACACCACTGGCTGTTGCCCATTAAACCTTTGAAGACAATCTTTTAAACTTAAGAAAAGCAATTGGGGATCGCCCGGTTGAGTTATTTCAATGTGGACTGGTTTTTCCTTTGGTTTCAAATTATCGAGATCGAGTATTTTATCAACTATTACTTTGTTTACCCCTGAATCTAAAATATCTACTCTTCCTTCTAAACACAGAACATTTTCTTTTTCAAGGATGATTTGAAGCTGGTCAGCAATTTTTGGGAAAAAGATAGCTTCTAAAGTTCCGGTTTCATCTTCAAGAGTTACAAAATACATATCTTTGCCAGTTTTGGTAGTAATTCTCCTGGTTTCAACAATGGCGCCCAAAATCCGAACGGTTGCTTTTTCTTTCATCATTTGAACTTGTTCAAAAGGTATAACATTCAGAAAAGTATAGGAGGCTAAAGCATTCCTTACCGGGTGGTCACTGATATAGAGACCAATCATTTCTTTTTCCATGGCGAGTAAATCACGGGTTCGAAATTCTGGTACTTCCTTGAGAGTAATAACTTCCTGCAAAACAGGTTTCAAATCACTAAATAACATTGCCTGTTGAGGTTGATTTCGTTTTTTTCTTTTGGCATAAAAATGGATGATTTCTTCTAAAGAACTGAAGAGTTGATTTCGATTATGATGAAGGCTATCGAAAGCCCCGGCCTTGATGAGACTTTCGATAATCCGTTTATTGATCAGCCGCTGGTCTACTCGTTCCATGAAGTCAAATATATTTTGAAAACGAGCTTCTTTTCTTCGGGCTAAAATTTCGTTTACGGCGTTTTCACCAACATTCTTAATCGCTGCTAGACCAAACCGAATTTTCTTTTCTCCCACTACCGTAAAGTTGGCTAAACTCTCGTTGACATCTGGTGGGAGAATTTTAATGGTTAGTCGACGAGCTTCCATGATGAACTTGGCAATTTTATCGGTGTCTTCTTGAATACTGGTGAGACAAGCGGTAAGGTATTCAGTTGGATAATGGGCTTTAAGATAAGCGGTTTGGTAGGAAATAAAAGCATAAGCAGCACTGTGTGATTTATTGAAACCATATCCAGCGAAATATTCAATCAAATCAAAAATTTCAGCAGCAGTATGGGGGTCATAGCCTTTCTCCTTAGCTCCCTGAATAAATTGGTCTCGTTGTTGTTCCATAACGTCGGCTTTTTTCTTTCCCATGGCGCGGCGGAGAATATCGGCCTGTCCTAAGGTAAAGCCAGCTAGTTCACTGGCAATTTTCATGACTTGTTCCTGGTAGAGAATAACACCATAGGTTTCTTTTAAAATATTTTCCAAACTGGGGTGAGGGTAAGTTACCTTTATTTTGCCTTGTTTTCTTTTTATGAAATCGTCAATCATTCCGCTACCAAGAGGTCCAGGCCGATAGAGAGCTAAGAGTGCAGTCAGTTCTTCAATTCCTGTAGGGTGGAATCTTTTGAGAAGTTCCTTCATACCTGAACTTTCTAATTGGAAAACCCCGGTAGTTTCTCCGCGCCCTAACAATTCATAAGTTTCTTGATCGTCAAGAGCAATCCCATCTAAATCAATTTCTTTTTGAGTGGTTTTTTTGATGATGTTTAAAGTTCGTTCAATAACAGTGAGAGTTCGTAAACCTAAGAAATCCATTTTAAGTAAACCCAACTCGCCTAAAGTATCCATGTCGAATTGGGTGACGATTTCATTGTTGCTCATTTTCTGAAGGGGAACATATTCGGTAAGGGGCTTATGGGATATTACCACTCCGGCAGCGTGCATCGAAGCATGACGACATAGTCCTTCTATTTTTTGGGCGATTTCCAAGAGTTGGGCAACCTTGGAATCATTTTTTATTAGTTTTTTTAATTCGATATTAGTATCGATGGCTTTTTCAAGAGTTACACCTGGTGCTCCTGGAATCAATTTAGCGATTTTATCAACCTCACCATAACTCCAACCCAACGCTCGTCCAACATCGCGAACTGCACCTCGGGCCATCATGCGCCCGAAAGTGATGATTTGGGCAACATTGGTATGTCCATATTTATTGGAAACGTAGTCAATGACCTCTCCTCTTCTTTCGAAGCAAAAGTCAATATCAATGTCGGGCATGCTAATCCGTTCTGGATTGAGAAAACGTTCAAAAAGAAGTCCATAACGAAGAGGGTCGATATTGGTTATTCCTAAAGAATAGGAAACTAAACTTCCTGCTGCCGATCCTCTCCCTGGCCCTACCATTATTCCCTTCTCTTTAGAATATTTGACAAAATCCCAAACGATCAAAAAATAGGCATCATACCCCATATTGTTGATAACGGTTAATTCGTATTCTAATTGATTTCTAACTTTTTCGGGCGGAGGGTCACCATAACGACGTCGCAGTCCCTCGAGACAAAGATGTCGGAGATATCCAGGAACGTCAAAACCTTCCGGAACGGAAAATTCGGGTAGGAGAACTTGACCTAATTCCAGTTTAACATTACATAACGCTGCAATCCTTTCGGTATTTTCAATTGCTTCGGGAAACGAAGAAAAGTCCCTCGTCATTTCTTCTGGAGTTTTAAGATAAAATTCTTGAGTAGGAAAACGAAGCCTTTTTGGATCATCGAGATTGGTAGCGGTTTGAATGGCTAAGATAATATCGTGGACCCGGGCGTCTTCTTGGTTAAGATAGTGTGAGTCGTTGGTTGCCACTAAGGGGATATTAAGTTTTTTCCCAATTTGAATCAAAGCTTGGTTGACCTGATTTTGTTCAGGGATCTTATTTTCTTGAAGTTCTAAATAAAAAGAGTCACTTCCAAAAAGTTCCCGATATTCGGAAGCTAAATTTTCGGCTTCTTTATGCTTCCCGGCTAAAATAAGCGAAGGGATTTCCCCAGCTAAACAAGCACTAAGAGCGATGAGACCCTCCGAATATTCTTGTAGTAGAGCCCGATCAACCCGAGGTTTATAATAAAAACCTTCTAAGAAACCTAAACTCACCAATTTGACCAGGTTCCGATATCCTATTTGATTTCGTGCCAGTAAAATCAAATGATAAGCACTTTCTTCACCCTTGGTTACAGTTTTTTCAAAACGACTACCAGGAGCAACGTAGACTTCACAACCAATTATGGGTTTGATTCCAGCATTGAGAGCTTGTTTATAAAAGTCAATAACTCCGTACATAACACCGTGATCGGTGATGGCTATCGATTTCATACCAGTTTCTAGTGCTTTCTGAATAAGTTCTTGAATTCGAATTGAACCATCCAGTAAGCTATATTCGGTATGGAGATGTAGATGAGAAAAATTCATATATTATTCCTCAGCCGATAATTCTTTATTGAGGATATTTTTAACCAAATCGGGGTTGGCTTGCCCTCGAGTGGTCTTCATCACTTGTCCAAAAAGAAAATGAAAAGCCTTTTCTTTTCCACCTAAGAAATCGGCAACACTTTGAGGATTCTGCTCAATTACTTGATGAACGATTTTTTCTATTTCCTTCTCGCTGTTAATTTGAGATATCCCCTTCTTCGCCATAATTTCCTTAGCTCGACCTCCGGTTTGGAACATTTCTTCCAGGATAGTCTTAGCAATGGTTCCACTTATTTCCTTTTTGTCAATCATCTTAAGTAATTCCATAAAGGATGAGGGGGTAATTTTGCTTTGCTTAATGTTAATATTAAGGGCATTTAAATTTTTTAGGATTTCAGTAATAGTCCAATTAGCAATGAATTTCGGTTTGTTTAATTCCTGAATACAACTTTCAAAGAAATCAGCTAAGGATTTTTCTTGAACTAAAACACTGGCTTCTGGTTCAGTTAGCTCGTAATCAATCATAAAACGTTCTTTTCTTTCTAATGGAAGTTCGGGAAGTGATGACTTGATTTGTTGAATGACCTCTTCCTGGATAATATAGGGGAGAAGATCGGGATCGGGAAAGTAGCGATAGTCTTCAGCATCTTCTTTCCCCCGGGAAGAAACGGTAATTTCATGGACTTCATCCCAGTGACGTGTTTCTTGTAAGACACAGATTTCCTGCTCTAAGCACTTTTTTTGTCTTTCTATTTCATATTCCAGTGCTCGAAATACCGATCGGAACGAATTCATATTTTTGACTTCCACCTTGGCTCCCATATGATCGGGATGAGAAGAAATCGATATGTTAGCATCACAACGCAAGGAACCTTCCTCCATGTTTCCATCGCTTACTTCGATGAACCGAACTAAATCACGAAGGGCAATCAAGCTGTCCCGAGCTTCTTCGGGATAATGAAGGTCGGGTTCGGTTACTATTTCAACTAAGGGAATCCCACAACGGTTAAAATCGACTCCTGAACTGTTATTGGGAAGGTTGATACCTTCGTGGATGAGTTTTCCAGCATCTTCTTCGAGGTGAACTCTTTTGATATGAACTTGTTTTTTTTCACCCTGAGTTAGAAATTCGAAATAACCATTGACTCCAATAGGAAGGTCATATTGAGATATCTGATATCCCTTGGGAAGATCTGGATAGAAATAGTTCTTCCGGTGAAATACCACTCGGGGGAGCAATTGACAGTGAAGCGAAGTAGCAGTTCTAATTGCCAATTGCATAGCATTGTGATTCATGACTGGTAATGAACCAGGAAGTCCCATACAAACTGGACACACCAGACTATTAGGCGGTTTGCCAATATAATCAGTCCTGCAGCGGCAAAATAATTTAGCTTGAGTGAGAAGCTGACAATGAACTTCTAAACCAATGGTGATGTACCAGTCATTCATCTGAGCACTTCCTTTTCTAAAGCAATCGAATGAATGTCTGGAGGTGGAACGGCAAGAATTTTTTCTAAATAGGTAGCGAAACTAAATAATTTTCCTTCCTGGAAAGGTGCCCCTAAGATTTGTAATCCAATAGGAAGATATTGGTGATACCCACAATTAATCGAAAGAGCTGGAATACCTGCCATAGCTGAAGGAATAGTAAAAACATCGGCTAAATACATCTGATAAGGATCATGACTTTTTTCTCCGAACTTGAAAGGCAGGCAAGGGGTTACTGGGGTGAGAAGAATATCACATTTTTTGAAACTTTCTTCAAAGTCTTTTTTCACCAAGGTGCGAACTTTCATTCCCTTGAGGTAAAATTCGTCATAATATCCAGAGCTTAAACAATAAGTTCCTAAGATAATCCGACGGATTACTTCTTTCCCGAAACCAGTAGTTCTAGTCCGAGTATAGAGGTCCTGAAGGTTGAGAGGCTGATTGCAACGATAACCATAAGCAATGCCATCATAACGAGCTAAATTAGAACTGGCTTCAGCTGGAGCTACAATATAATAGGCTTCTAAGGCGTAGTCAGTATGGGGTAATGATACATCTTCTATTTCAAATCCTTGATTAGTAAGAATTTCAAGGATTTCTTGAATTCGTTGGGTAATGACCGGATCAACCCCAGTAGTAAAGTATTCCTGAGCAACTCCTACCTTTATTTTTTTGATTTCATTTTCAGGAATACAATCCAATGAAGAAAAAGGCGGATAAGGAGCGCAGGTAGAGTCCCGATTGTCTTGGCCACTGATTACAGTAAAAAGAGCAAGGCTGTCAGAGACATTTCTGGTTAAAGTTCCAATTTGGTCGAGAGAAGAAGCAAAGCTAATCAATCCATACCGGGAGACGCGTCCATAGGTAGGGCGAAACCCTACTATTCCACAAAACGCTGCTGGTTGGCGAACTGATCCACCGGTATCGGAACCAAGAGCTAGTGGTGCTTCAAGGGCAGCGACACTAGCAGCTGACCCCCCGCTTGAACCCCCCGGGACCCGATTGAGATCTAAGGGATTTCTGGTTGGTCCAAAACCACTATTTTCAGTGGATGAACCCATGGCAAATTCGTCCATATTAGTTTTTCCCAAAAAAATGCCGCCAGCTTTTTTAATTTTTTCGATTACGGTAGCATCAAAGGGGGAACGATAATTACCGAGAATTCTTGATCCACAGGTCGTAGGCAATCCATGAATACAGATGTTATCTTTGATGGCAATGGGTATACCATAGAGAGGAGGAAAATCGCTTTCACTAAATTTTTTTTCTTCTAACTCCCGAGCATGCTGAAGAGCTCCTGCTTCATCAACCATCAGAAATGCCCGTAAAGAAGGATCGAGAAGTCGAATACGGTCGAGGAAGAGGTGGATAATTTCGGTGGGAGAGAATTCCCTTTTTTTATAGGCGTTTTGATAGTCTTCGATAGTAAAAGCTTTGACAGTATCGATATTCATTTCATTCCTCCTGTTTGTCAACCACTTTTGGCACAATAAAATATTGATCGATAACGGCTGGTGCCTGGGAAAAAAGCTCTTCCATTCCCGTCCATTCCTGAAATTTGTCGGGATTGGTCGGGGGTTGGCTCCAGGAGATGTGTGAAGTTGGTGATACCTCCTTAAGCTCAAGGCGATTCAGTTTATTAAAGTGAGCAAGAATATTATTGATTTCCAGATAAAACTTTTCCAAATCGATATCGGGAATGGATAACTTGGCAAGAGCAACCACTTTTTTTATTTCAGACAATGAAATTGTCTCTGACAATCGACCCACTCCTTTCTTGAGGAGTATATTATCAAAAATGAATTTGGTTCAGGATAAATCACCATAAGATCTCTTAATATCATACTATTATAGTGAAAAGTGTTCCTCTTTTCAAAAATCCGATTGGATTTTCTCTTCGAATTCTGATTCAGTTAAAAGGGGGATGTTCCTTTTCAGTGCTTCTTCGCGCTTTGATCCAGGTTGATCTCCCACTACTAAATAATTAACTTGAGAAGAAATGGCTTTAACAACTTTTCCTCCTCGAGAGACCACCAAATCCTCGGCTTCTTTTCGGGTAAAATGGCTGAGAGTTCCGGTAAAAAGAAAAGTTTTTCCCTGGAAAAATCCAGTTGATTTTACCGGTTTCTCCTTTTTTTTCGGAAAGGGATGAACACCTAGGTTCTTTAATTCATTGAGCATATTTCGGTTTTCTGGAACAGAAAAGAAATTGATAATTGATTGAGAGACTTTGGGGCCAATTCCATCTATAATCAGAAGCTGGTCTTCTGATGCCTCAGCGATTTGTTCTATTGATGAAAAGTGATCAGCAAGAATCTGGGCGATATGAGATCCAACATAATGTATACCCAAGGCATAGATGAAACGGGATAATTCTCGGATTTTTGATCGATCGATAGCTTTGATTAATTTTTCCGCGGATTTCGGTCCCATTCGTTCCAAATTGATTAACTTTTCAATTTTTAAACGATAAATATCAGGGATTATTTGAACTAAACCGGTATCAATTAATTGGCTGACTAATTTTTCTCCTAATCCCTTGATATCCATGGCATCCCGAGAAGCCCAGTGGATTATTTTTTCCTTTCGCTGAGCTGGACAGTTTATATTGATACACTTCCAGGCGGCCTCTCCCCTTTCTCTTTTAACCGGAGCATGGCAAACTGGACAAGTGGTAGGCATTTGAAAAATAATTTCTGATCCGGTTCTTTGTTCGGTTACAACTTGCACCACTTCGGGAATAACATCCCCGGCTCGACCGACCAAAACCCAATCGCCAATTCGGATATCTTTCTTCCTTATTTCATCTTCATTATGAAGAGTCGCTCGTTTAACCGTGACTCCACCGATATTGACCGGTTCTAAAAGAGCAACCGGAGTAAGAGTTCCAGTTCGACCAACATTCACTTCGATATCAATAATTCTAGTAAGTTCTGAGGTCGGTTCGAATTTGTAAGCAATCGCCCAGCGCGGACTTTTACTAGTTGCTCCCAAGCGAACATGATCAGAAAGTGAATTGAGTTTGATGACCAGTCCATCAATTTCATATTCCAATTCTTTTCGCTGGCTCTCCCATTTTTTATGAATTTTAATAGCTTCTTCGATGGATGATACCAACTGAATATGAGAGTTGATCTTGAATCCCAGTTCCTTTAAATAGTTCAAGAGTTCCCATTGGGTGGCAGGTTGGTAGCTACTTTCGATAAAAGTTGCACCATAGGCAAATAATTGGAGTTCCCGGGTAGCAGTCACCCGGGGGTCAAGTTGACGAAGTGAGCCAGCTGCTGCATTACGAGGATTAGCAAAGGGTGGTTCACCTTTAGAAGCTCTCTCTTTATTGAGACGGTTAAAGGCATCTTTCCCCATAAATATTTCGCCTTGAACCTCAATGATATTGGGAACCTTTCCGCCCAATAAACGAAGTGGGACGGTTTTAATAGTGCGAATGTTAGGAGTTACATCTTCACCGGTGATTCCGTCTCCTCGAGTAGCTCCATGGGTGAGAATACCCTCTTCATATCTGAGGTTAATTGCTAGGCCATCTATTTTCAATTCAACCACATATTCAATCTGGTTTTTATCAAGAAGTCTTCGGAGACGTTGATCGAATTCACGGATATCTTCCTCTAAAAAGGCGTTGTTGAGGCTTAAGAGAGGTTGGGAATGGACGAAGGCTGGAAAACCATCCTGAGGTTTACCTGCTACTCGTTGAGTAGGCGAATCAGGGGTGAGATATTCGGGATGATTATTTTCCAATTCCTGCAACTTTCTCATCAAGGCATCGTACTCATCATCAGTAATAGTTGGTTGATTGAGAACATAATATCGATAGTCGTGTTGACGAATAATTTCTCTTAATTTTTCAATTTCTTGACGAATAGTCTCACTTTCCATAACCCAAAAACCGCCCTTTTAAAAGATTTCCTTTCGGACAATGGTAGAATTACGATCTTGACCAACGGAGATAATGGCGATTGGAATTTCGATAAAATCTTCAATGAATTCTATGTAGTTGCGCGTTGTTTGAGGAAGGTCTTGATAGAACTGGATTTTTGAGATATCACTCTCCCACCCTTCTAATTCCTGATAAACTGGCTGAGCGATTTTCCAATCGAAGGGATTTATTGGAAGTTCAGAAGTAACTTGGTTACCAATACGGTAATGAGAACAAAAATAAATTTTCGAAAAACCACCTAACACATCTAATTTAGTAATGACCAGAGAAGTTAGTGAATTAGTTTGTACTGCGTATTTAAGCACCACCCCATCTAGCCAGCCACAACGCCTTGGTCGTCCGGTTGTAGATCCATACTCTCCTCCCCGTTCGCGTAGAGTTTTGCCGATATCATCAAGACATTCGGTTGGGAAAGGTCCTTCTCCCACTCGAGAGGTATAGGCTTTACAAATTCCAACCGACTGGATAGCTGAAATAGGGCCTAAACCAACTCCCAACAATGAACCAGCAGCTACTGGATGAGAGGAGGTGACATAGGGATAGGTTCCATGATCTAAGTCCAACATGGTACCTTGAGCTCCTTCGACAATTAGGTTTTGATGGGAAGCAAGAGCACCATGAATAACCGGTAAGGTATTAATGATATAGGGTTTTAATTGGTTAGCATAATCCTGGTAT
>JAGPGC010000179.1 GCA_018056205.1 Candidatus Atribacteria bacterium
CGCAGCCAATCAGCCCCTACTCGACCTGGCGCAACCACCAAATACTGGCTTTTAACCACCTCGCCATTTTTTAATTGAACCCCAATTGCTTGGTGGTTTTCGGTCAATATCTCGGCTGCTTCAGTACGGGTGAGAATGGTAATCTGATCTTTTAAATGGTTTCTTATTCGAGTCAATATCCCTCGGCAACTATCGGTCCCCAGATGTCTTACTCGGGATGGAAGTAAAATAAGTTCGGCCATCTCTGCCTTTTTTCGAAGTTCTTCAATCCTTTCTCCATCATCTCCATAAACCCGAGGAGTTGCACCATAACGAAGGTAAATATTATCAACATAATGAAAAAGCTGCTCTAAATCGTTTGGTTTTAAGTAAGAAGTCAACTGACCGCCAACATCAAGGGAAAAAGTCAGCTTCCCATCGCTAAAAGCACCGGCTCCTCCCCAACCACAGAGCAAAGAACAAGGCTGACATTTTTGGCAGATATTTTTCTTTTCCCGGGCTGGACATCTTCGTTGTTCAATATCACCACCTCGATCAATCAACAAAATATCAAGGTTGGATTTATCAGCCAGCTCTAACGCGGTAAAAATTCCCGCTGGCCCTCCTCCAATAATAATCACGTCATAGGTACTTTTCATTCACAATCCTCTGATTCTTTTTTATTTCTTCTAATATTTTTAGTGCAACTTCGAGAGCATTTTTTCCTTCTTCTAAACCAACCAATGGCCGTTCTCCATTTTTTACACAACGGGTAAAATGTTCCAGTTCAAAACGTAGAGGTTCTCCTTTTTGCATCATAGGTTTATCCATGAGTATAGGAGGAACCCCAGTAGTAGTCTTTTTATAGACTGCTAATTCCTGTTCCAAATAATCGATAGAAATAAAAGCATCGACTTCGGTGACTTCCATACGGCGAATTTTTTTCCGAGTAATCCGGCTAGCAGTAAGGTTGGCAATACATCCATTTTCAAAAAGAATCTGGGAATTAGCAATATCTTCCTGGCGAGAAAAAACTGGATATCCGAAGGCACTAATCTTGGTTACTTTACTTTTAACAATACTCATTACAATATCAATATCGTGAATCATCAAATCCAGAACCACTCCCACATCAGTATTACGATTGGTATAGGGCCCCATCCGGTAGCAATCAATAAAGACTGGTCGGTCAATTATTTTTGAAAGCTCTATAACTGCCGAATTAAAACGCTCAATATGACCTACCTGGAGAATAACTTTTTTCTTGTTAGCCATTTCCATTAATTCTCGGGCTTCTTCAAGAGTGGTTGTGACGGGTTTTTCAATAAGAATATTAATTCCTTCTTCGATAAAATGTCCGGCAATCAAACGGTGAAGTACTGTTGGAACTACGATGCTAACTGCATCAATTTTTCCAAACAATTCACGATAATCATAATAGGGGGTGGTCGAATAGCGCTTAGCAATTTCTCTCGCTCGTTCTTGATTTATATCAACCACCCCAACCAGAGTGGTCTCTGGTATTTCCGAATAAATTCGGGCATGATGTTGTCCAAGATAGCCTACCCCAACCACTCCTACTTTCACCGAACTCAATTGAAACCCTCCTGACAAAAATATTTGATTAAACCCACAATATATTCTAACTCTTCCTTTTTCAAAAGAGGGTGTACTGGAATCGAAAAAACTTCTCGGGAACAAGATTCAGCCATGGGAAAATGTCCATCTCCAATTATTTGATGGATAAATTTCTGTTGATGAAGAGGAACGGGATAATAAATACCATATCCGATTTCTTTTTGATCAAAAAACCGCGCTAAGTCACCCCGATGATTTTTTAATTTTATGGTGTATTGATGGTAAACTGGAAGCGCATATTCTGGTATTAGGGGTGTTTCAATTTCTAAAACATCTGATAATTCACGATTATAAAAATTGGCAATTTCTCTTCGTTTCCGGTTGGAATTATCTAACTTCTTTAGTTGGACACTGCCAATAGCTGCTGCAATATCAGTCATTCGAAAATTATACCCTAAAAACTCGTGGTAATATCTCTTATCACTTCCATGATTAATTAACATACGACACTTTTTGGCAAACTCTTCATCATTGGTTAGAATCATTCCGCCCTCACCGGTGGTCATATTCTTAGTTGGATAAAAACTAAATGCCGAAGCTTTCCCAAAGGAACCAACTTTCTTGCCACGATATTCGGCACCATGAGCCTGAGCACAATCTTCTATGATGGGAATGTTATAGAGGTTAGCAAGCGCCATAATCTCATCTATAGGACAGGGTAAACCATAAAGATGAACAATGAGAATTGCCTTTATTGAGTGCCCCTCTTTTTTGAGGATATTTTCTAAGGCATTTGGATCAATATTAAAAGTTCGGGAATCGATGTCACAAAAGATGGGAATACCACCACATTGCATTATCGAAGAGGCACTGGCAACAAAGGTAAAGGGCGTTGTTACTACTTTATCATTAGGAGAAATGCCCAGAGCTTTTAAAGCAATAAACAACGCTGAGGTCCCATTGCTGGTAGCAATAGCTTGGGAAACTCCAATGTAATTTCCAAATTCTTCTTCGAATTTTGCAACTTTTTTCCCTTGGGCTAAAAATCCTGAGTTGAGTACTTTTTGAACTGCATTTTTTTCCTCAACATCAATATTAGGTTTGCTGATCGGTATTTTCATCTTCAATTATCATCCTCATTTGAATAAATATAAGAACGAGTGAAACAATTCCATAATCTTCAGAAAAAATGAGATCCTCACGGCTTCAAACTA
>JAGPGC010000180.1 GCA_018056205.1 Candidatus Atribacteria bacterium
TTCCTTCTTATGGTCCGGAAATGAGGGGAGGTACCGCTAATTGTGTGGTTATTCTTTCTGACCAAGAGATAGGATCGACTATTTCTGACCACCCCAATATCTGTATTGTTATGAATGAACCCTCTTTACGACGTTATGCTTCCACGGTACGTCGGGGAGGATTGTTAATTGTCAATTCTTCCTTGATTAATCAAAAATATCAAAATACTGATATTCAGGTGCTGGAAGTTCCTGGCAATGAAATTGCTGGGAAAGAGGTGGGTGATCCTCGTACTTTGAATATGGTTGTCCTCGGTGCTCTCCTGGGGTATTACTCCTTAGTTAAGGATGAATCAATTCGCCAAGCTCTGGAAGAAATATTGTTAGGGAAGAAAAGTGGATTAATCGATATCAATATGAAGGCTTTTTATGCTGGGAAGAATTCAATACCCAAGAAAAATTTATAATGAATAAATTTCTGTCTAAAATGTTCCATAAGAAGGGGGGATTTATGTGTTAGTAAGAGACCGCATGAGTAAAGAGGTTGTTTTTATTAACAGTACAACCACCATCTTGGAAGCAGAAAAAATAATGAAGGAAAAAGAAATACGAAGGCTTCCAGTAGTGGATCGGGATAAATTAGTCGGGATTGTTACCTATAACGACTTGCTGGAAGCAGAGCCGTCTAAAGCAACCACTTTGAGTCGTTTCGAGTTAACCTACCTCCTCAGCAAGATGAATGTATCAGAGATTATGGAGAAAAAGGTTATAACGATTAAGCCCGATATTCCTATTGAAGAAGCTGCCTTAATCATGAAAAAGAACAAGGTTGGCGGACTTCCGGTAGTTGAGGAAACCCGGGTGATAGGAATGATAACCGAATCAGATATTTTTGATGTTTTAGTCGAGACTTTGGGAGTAGAGTTAGGTGGTACCAGAATAACTCTTGAACTTCTGGAAAAACCAGGGGAACTGCATCGGGTGACTGGAATTGTTTCGCAGTTTATGGTTAATATTTTAAGCTTAGCAACTTTTTATGTAAATGAAAAACCGAATATACGTTACGTAGTAATACGGATTGCTACCTATGACTATAAACCAATTATCGAAGCATTTAAAGCTGAGGGTATAACAGTTAAACACATATGGGTATCACCGTTAAATGAAGAGGTGTAAAGGTGTTTTTTCCTTATGATGAGAAAAAGGTAATCAAACTGGTTATTCCTAAAATAAAGAGTAGTAACGTTCTCTGTGAGACCCGGTTATTTCAATTGAAACGGAATATCTATTATGATGGTTTAGAGCGAATATTTATCAATCATCCAGGAGCAGTAACTATTATTGCAACCACACCAGAAAACCAATTGGTTTTAATTAAACAATTCCGAGCACCAGCAGAAAGGTGGCTATGGGAAATTCCAGCCGGAACTTTAGAACCAGGAGAAGATCCAATGGATTGTGCAGTTCGAGAATTGGAAGAAGAAACTGGTTATACCAGCGAGAACTGGCATTACCTGTTCCCAGTCTTTTTAGCGCCCGGTTATAGCACCGAACAAATTCATTTTTTCCGAGCCGATCAATCAAGAACAGTCGATAATGCTCGAGAAGGAGATAATGACGAAGAAATTTATTATTTAAAAGTGAGCAGCGAAAAGGCTCGGGATATGTTAACTAAGGGGGAAATACAAGACGCCAAGACCATGATTGCCTTGCAATACTGGTTGGGGGAATTGAGTTGAGAATACTTACGGCTCTTTTTAATGATCTTGAAAGGGGTGAGTTTCCTGACGCTACTCTCCCTCAACTAAACTTTGATGAGGTATTAATCATTACCAGTGACCATGGATGTGACCCAATCACACCCAATACCGATCACTACCGTGAATATGCGCTTCTGATCTGTACTTCTCCTCAAATTTTATCGGGGAATTCCTTGGGAATCCGCAAAACATTTGCTGATATTGGAGCGACGATTAGGCAGCTTTTTGGAGTTCCCTGGTCGGGTCGAGGAACCAGTTTTTCCTTCATATTCGGTGATTGAATTAGAAGGAATAAGTTTCCGATCCAGCGAGTTTTGTTTCCTAAGGAAAGATCTTTTTCTGCATGCTTCAAATCCAATCCAAGGAGCATAATCAACAATGAATATTGCTATCAGTCATGAAGGAACCGATTTCGACGCCTTAGCGTCGATGTTTGCTGTTTCTAAACTTTATCCGGGAACGCGGATAATTATTGGTGGAAGCGTGAATCGCAATGTTCGGCGCTTTCTTACTCTATACGGGACTTTTTTTGATTACTCGACCGAAAAAGAGTTGGATTGGAAATCAGTTAAAAAAATTTGGGTGGTAGATGCTTCTGCTCCCTCGAGAAGTGGAAAAGCTGAAGAACTCATTCAAAATGGAGAAGTGGCTTTTGCAGTTTTTGATCATCACCCTGAAACAACGGAAGGATTAAAGGGGGAACAGGTGGTTATTCAACCTACCGGTGCCTGTACCACCATTTTGGTGGAACTCATTAAAGAGCAGATTCTTCCTCTCAATTCGTTGGAATCAACCCTCCTCATCTTAGGAATATATGAAGATACTGGCTCGCTCACTTTTCCCACTACCACTGCCCGTGACCTTCAAGCTGCAGCCTTTCTGGTTGAACATGGAGCAAAATTGAGTGCGGTACCCGATTATGTCAATATGCAACTTACCAACGAACAACGAGATGTTTTAAAACAGATGGTGAATTCGTTGACCGTTGTTGAAGTGAATGGAATTCAGGTTCATTTTACCTCGGTTCAAGT
>JAGPGC010000181.1 GCA_018056205.1 Candidatus Atribacteria bacterium
ATTATACCTTTAGTGGTAAATGTTGATAAATATAGAGAATATAATAAAGGATAAAAAATAAACAATGCCAAAAAAATCGTTGCTAAACTGATAAAAATCCATCCCCATTTATTTTTGCTTTTTTCAAATCCCTTCGCCACTATTTAGGCCCCCCCTGTAAAATTATTTAAAAAATAATTCCAGGGCATTTTTTATCAAAAGGTCTAAAATGCTTTTTTCTATTGTATCGAAGACTTGCTCATCTTGAAACATATTAATTCACTTTGTAAAAAAGGAAGGCCCAAAAGGGCCTTCCTTTTTTACCTCCCAATAACATTTCTCAGTTGGTCTTCTGCTTGTTTCAAAGCTTCTTCAATTGATAACTTACCACTATATACATCGGGCATTACTCCCATGATTGCAGCATCTGCTTCATAGGTATACAAGCCATAATCGACCGAAGGAATCATCTCAATCCATTTTGCAAAATCTACATATATTATTTGATCCGCAAAGAAAGGATCTCCAGCTGAATACGCTTCACCTTTTTGGGCTGGAAGCCAAGTTCCAACTGCTCCTCTATCAATTAATATTTTTTGGTAAAAATCAACATCCTTAGCGTAAATCTGATTCATGAAATCAATTGCTAAGTCTTTATTTTCTGAATTTTCTAAAACATACCAGCTTGACCCACCCAAGTTAGAAGCATTTAATGATTCTGGTATATTTGGTCTTGGAATTGGTAGAACTCCCCACTTTCCACTTTGGGTTTTTTCCGCCTTTATCGATCCAACAATCCATACTCCTGTAATAACCGAAGCAACATCACCTTCGTTAAAAGCTGCTACCCATTCGTTCCATCCTGATACTTCTTTTGAAATTCCAGAATCGTTAAGTTCTTTATAAATTCTTACCGCTTCTTTTAAGGCAGGATTATTTGCAATATTTGGTTCTCCCTTTTCATCAAAGTACCATGTTCCTGCCGACTGGAGCAATATTCTCATCAAACCTCCATCGTAGGGATCTCCTGCTTGCATATACTTTCCAGTTTTTTCTTTAAGTACTTTCCCTAATTCTATATATTCATCCATCGTAATGCTGCTTAATTTGCTGGTATCAATTCCAGCTCCTTCAAAATAGTCTCTTCGGTAAAACCATCCGGCCACTCCAGAATCAAACGGAACACCATATACTCTGTCATTTAAAATCATAAATTCAAGTTTGTATGGAGCAAATTCACTATAATTGAAGTGGTCGGTCAAGTCGGCAAATGCACCTGGATATGATTCTAAATATTTTTTCGCATTATAGTCTTCAATTAATACAATTTCGGGAAGATCTTTCTTCACACCAGATGCTAAGATAGTATTTAATTTTTGTTCTACATCAGCTTTTGCCATACTAACAATTTCGATTTTTACATTTGGATTAATCTTATTATATCTTGCAGCTGCTTCTTCCATAATTGCAACATTAAAGTTTGGGTCCCAACACCATATTGTTATTTTGCCAGAAAGCTCTGCAGCACTGGCGATTTCAACTAATCCTAATAACAAAACCACTAGTATCAAAACCACTAAAATCTTTTTCACACCAACACCCTCCATAATTTTTAAATTTTTTAATAGTTATTCTCAGAAATAGTATTCATTATTCTCTTTAATCCTCTACGTCTCACCATCAAACAATTCCAAAGAACTACCAGGAATCTTTCTTCTCTTCAGCTTCTCCCCACTTTTATTATTCTAGCAGTGAACCAATTTATAGTTCTGGCAATAAATATCCCAAAGTGAGCTATCGCTGTTTCGTACCCTCCTTTAAATCCTAAATACCATCACTATATTACACACCTTTTTGTAGAAAACCATAAATGAAGCCTCTTCTTACCACCTCCTTTACTTTCTTCCTCTGGTTGATTTTCTTACCACTAATTTTTCTTCCAGCACCACTTGCCGGGAAGAAGAAGGACTTCCTTCCTTAACCCGGCTGAAAAAAAGAGAGGCAGCCGTTCTCCCTGCCTCATAGGTGGGAAGAGCAACACTGGTTAGAGGAGGTTCTAAGACTTCGGCAATTATGTCATCTACTCCCACCAAAGATAAATCTTCAGGAACTTTTATTCCATCTTCTCGAGCTGCTTTTAATACTCCAATAGCTAATTGTTCACTGAAAGCAATAAGGGCAGTTGGTTTTTGAGGATAACTAAATAAAATTTTAGATTGGAGATAACCACTTTTTTGAGAGAAGTCTTCAGTATCTACCAAAAAAGGAGGATTAATATCTACTCTGAAATCCTGTAGAGCTTTCTTGCAACCTTCGAAACGGCGCTCACTGATGCCACTTTCTTTTACCTTCAATATAGCAATCTGCCGATGTCCTAATTCTAAAAGATGGCAAGTAGCCTGATAACAACTTTTCTCTGCATCTCCTGTAACAACATCAGAGGCGCAAAGCCTAGTAGAACCATAGCAGTTAATTACTGGTATTCCTTGCTTTTTAAAGTTCTCACACATATCATTCAATACCTGGTTATAAGGAGTGGAATAGATAATCCCTTCCACTCGGTGGCGAAGAAACATCTTTACAAATCGTTCAGTTTTTATGATATCGTTATCATTACTACACATAATCACATTGTAACCTTCCTCAAAAGCCACATCCTGAATCCCTCGCACAATCCGAGAATAAAACGGATTAGCTATATCTGGTAAGAGATATCCAATAGTCATAGTTTTATTAGTACGCAAACTTTTAGCTACTGCATTATAGTTATAATTTAGCTTTAGAGCGGC
>JAGPGC010000182.1 GCA_018056205.1 Candidatus Atribacteria bacterium
CAATATCAAGGCTATTCAGGATTGTCGAGTAGGAGACACCATAACCTCAGCAATTCATCCCACTTCTCAACCCGTGCCTGGTTATAAGCAAGTTAAACCAATGGTTTTTTGTAGTTTTTATCCGGTTAATGCCGAAGGGTATGAGATTTTAAAGGAAGCTTTAGAAAAACTTCAACTCAACGATGCTTCTTTGATATATGAACCGGATGTATCAGAGGCTTTGGGTTTTGGTTTTCGCTGTGGATTTTTAGGCTTACTCCATATGGAAATAATTCAAGAACGCCTCGAACGAGAGTTTAACGTTGAAGTAGTAGCCACCGCACCTCATGTGGTTTATCAGGTATTGACTAAAAACGGCGATATCATTGAAGTGAAATCTCCACGAGATTTCCCTTCTGCTGGTGATATTGAGGAAGCTGAAGAACCAATTGTTGAAATGAAAATTATTACACCTTCCACTGCCATTGGTGGAGTAATGGAACTCTGTCAATCCAAACGAGGTGTATTACAAGATATGACTTACTTGGATCCGAACACGGTGATTATTCGTTACCACTTACCCATGGCTGAAATCCTTTTTGATTTCTATAACCGGCTTAAATCAGTGAGTCGAGGATATGCTAGCCTGGATTATGAATTCTTTGGATATGCTTCATCAAATCTGGTTAAGGTGGACATCTTGGTAAATAAAGAAAAAGTCGATGGGCTTTCCTTTATTAGCCACGAGGAAAGTGCTACCCGTCGAGCACGGGAATTAGTAACCCGTCTCAGAAAATTAGTTCCTCGACAAATGTTTACTGTTTCGGTTCAGGCAGCCATTGGGGGAAAAATTATTGCCCGTGAAGATGTTGCTGCTTTACGGAAAGATGTATTAGCAAAGTGTTATGGTGGTGACATAACTAGGAAGAGGAAACTTTTAGAGAAACAAAAAGAAGGTAAAAAAAGGATGAAGTCGGTGGGTAAAATTAGCCTTCCTCAGGAAGCGTTTTTAGCCGTTTTAAAAACTGAAGAACAATGAGAGAAATTGCTTTATATATACATGTTCCCTTTTGTATTCAAAAATGTCGTTATTGTGATTTTATTTCCTATCCCAGCTGTCAACCGGAATTTATTTCAAATTATTTTCAAACTCTTTCTCAAGAGCTTCAAATAAGGGCGGAGCAGGATGATGACTTTAGCAATATTGTTTTAAAAAGTATTTACTTTGGTGGAGGAACACCTTCTCTGGTTTCACCAGAAGTTTTGAGTGATTTTTTAATCATCCTTCGCCGTAATTTTCTAATTTCCGATACGATTGAAATAACCTTAGAAGCCAATCCCGGAACCTTGAATTCAGAGAAAATCAAAGAATTTGCTCATTTAGGAGTCAACCGACTCAGTGTAGGTGTTCAAAGTTTTCAGAATCGCTTTTTATCTTTTTTGGGACGAACCTATCAGGAAAAAGATGTACATAGTTTTTTAAAGGATTTAATTAACACTGGTTCGTTTTTAAACTGGAGTTGTGACCTAATCTACGGCCTTCCCTTACAAACCTTTTCCGATTGGAAAAAAGAAATAGAGTACCTATTGTGGTATAAACCTCCCCATTTTTCTCTTTATAATCTTACTCTCAGCCCTCGAGTACCGCTTGGATCTTTTTCTAAAAGTCACCGAGCCTTGTTTCCTGGTCAGGATTGGGAAGCATCGATTTATCGGTGGACTCAATTAGTATTAAGAAAATACGGATACCGAAGGTATGAAATATCAAATTTTGCTCAACCCGAATACCAATGCCTTCACAATCTCACTTATTGGAGGAATCAAGAATATTTAGGATTGGGAGTGTCAGCCTGTTCTTATTTAAAAGGTATCAGAATGAGAAACACTTCTTCGCTGAGTCACTATCAGCAAAAAATCAAGTTTCATCAATCTCCAGTAGTGATGAAAGACATTCTAACCTTGAAGCAGAAACTATCGGAAGAGATGATACTGGCCTTACGAACCAGTGAAGGGATTGAAACTGAAAAGTTATTGAAGCATTACCCAGACAATTTAGTCCAGGAGAAACTTAACCTTTTAGAACAGATGGCTCAGAGTAACTTTATTAATAAAATGAAAGGAAGATGGGCACTCACTTCTCGAGGAACTTTAATTGCCAATCAAATATTCCTGGAAATTTTAGATTGAACAAACATTAAAAGGGGAAAATTAATCACATTTTTTTAAATAACGATGCAAACTCCTGAAAAATATGATATTTTTATATTATGATTCCTATCCGAGACGAATTACCAACCAGAAAATTTCCGATTATTACCGTAGTTTTGATATTTACCAATATATTGGTATTTCTTTTTGAAATTTTCCAGGGACCGAGATTAGAACTTTTTTTCCGTCAAGTAGGTTTAGTTCCAGCTTTTCTATGGGGTGAAAAAGAGATAACAACCTCTTTAATTTCGCCTTGGTTAACTTTGTTTAGTTCAATGTTTTTCCATGGAAATATCCTTCACCTTGGTTCTAATATGCTCTATTTGTGGATTTTTGGGAACAACGTTGAAGATTTTTTAGGCCACTTTCATTATCTCTTATTTTATCTTATCAGTGGTATGTTTGCCGGATTGGTTCATGCCCTTATATTTTCTTCGTCAACCATACCTACGATAGGAGCAAGTGGTGCTATTGCCGGAGTGATGGGTGGATATTTTGTTCTCTTTCCTGGAGCTCGGGTGGTCGTCATGCTAATTTTTGGTTTTTTTGTTACCTTTGT